>JBLYYW010000086.1:0-2806 GCA_048550155.1 Acidimicrobiales bacterium
AACGGGCGGAGGATTGACAGGGGGAAGCAACGGATCGCTGCCACTGCTTCCACACGAGGTCTGAAGGAACGCGAAACCGGCCACTGCCAGAAGCTTCGCAAGGTCAGATGGGTTGATCGTGGACATGACGGGCATCCTGTGATCTTTGTGAGGAATCTCCCTGCCCTTTTAACGGGGCAGGGAGATCTGCGTTTACACGCTGGCTACTATTCGGGCTGGTTAGTCCCTGGCAGCGTCCACGTGTTGGCTGCGTCAGCCGAGCGGTAGTCATCGATCCACCAGACGCGGCGCACATTGGCCTCGGAATCGATGACATCCTCACCGAGACCGTCGAATACCCACTGCGCCCAGACGCCATAGAGCTTGGAGCCGTCCGGATTGGCTTCGAGATTGGCTTCGCTGGAATGACTGTCACCGCCCGCATTCATGCGGTCGAACTCGTTGCAGAAGCCGGAGTTCTCGACGACCGTTCCCGCTACCTTCGCATCTTCATAGGCGACCGTCGGATAGCAAACGCTTGTTGGATCGGCATCGAAGCCAGTGTCCGTTTCTGTCCAGACCGCGTAGTCGTCCCCGAAATTCTCGGCACGGCCGTAGAACAGATCCTCTGGTTCAGCTTCACCCTCTGCAACCGTGCTGTTATCGCCGGTCTCGTAGACCATGAAGTACCGACTCGGGTTACGCAGGTCGGAGTCGTACGCTGATCCGTCATCGCAGGTCCAGGACGATGTATCGACAGCGCCCAAACCATCCAGGCAACCATCGGCAATCGTCACCGGTGTCGGCGCATAGCGCGGATCCAGCGTCGTTACGCGCATACGGCTGTGCTGGGTGATGTTGCGCGCCTGCTCGTTGCCACCCGCCGGGTAGTCGTAGCAAACGTGCGGCTCGAGCGCTCCGGACGTTCCGGTGTCTGAGGACCGGTAGGTCTCGCAGGTTACCGTGCCGTCACCCGTGTAGCTCAGATTGTCACTGGCCGTAAACGTGCTCGGTGTGGTCTGCCAGCTCTGGCCACCATCGAAGGAACGCCGTACGTAAAGATCGTAGCGGTCATTGCCCTTGGCGTTGAGGCGCCAGTTCGGCGACCAGGCATACAGGAACATCACAAAGTCGCCGTCGATGAAGCCTCGATGGCCCTTGGAGACATCGAGCGGGTTGTACCAGCTCTGGTCCCTCAAGTTCACGAACGGATCGGTGCGACTATCCGTGTCGCAGTCGAAGTAACTACCCTCGAGTTCGCCGGTATCCAGCGCCACTCCATCGGACGGGCATTGATGCCAGGTAAGTACCCGCGTCTTGTTGCCCTCGCCCTGGAGATATCCCTGCAGGATCGGATTGGTGTCCCCGACGCCGAAAGTCGATGCGCCAAAGGTCACGGTTGGGCATGCTGCTTCAACGCCCGTGTCGTCGTCCCTGCAGGTATCCGGGATAACCCCGGAGAGATTGGTCGCCGGCGCCAGGCATATGCCGTCCGGATAGTACGGGTTCTCGCCGTTAGTCAGGATCTTGCCACCCGAACCACCCACTGATTCACACACCATGTTCGTATAGGCGTAGGGGTTGGTATCGATACCCTCGACATAGCCAACCGGCATCACGATGCGTCGCAGCATGGTGTCGGCGGGACCGCCTTGCCGCATCACACCCTGTTTCCAGGATGGCGTGGCGAGGATCCCGCTCGTGCTGGTCAGCGCCTTGCTGATCGGCTGCACCAGCAGGCTCGAGCGACGTGCGATCTCGGTGTTGTACAGATCATAATTGTAGGTACCGAAATCCCACATCAACGACGTGTTGAGCACCGGGTAGAACTCGCCGGTCCTGTAGTCGGACTCAGGCTGGTTGAGCAGGTTGCCCTGTTGAACCAGGTTCTGCACCAGGCCATTGGGGTGGAAAGCAGTGTCCAGCGTCCTGGGCTCACCCATGTCGAAGCTGAAGTACCACTGGTTCTTGCCGATATCAGCACCGCAATCCGGGTCATAGGCCGGATCATCGGGCTTCACATCTTCGCAGGGTGTACCACCCGGCAGGAAGGCGTAACGACCGAGACCCTTGGACTCTTCTGCCGCCACGATCACCCAGGCACTGTCGATGGCAAGATCGCCATCCGAGTCGTAACCCTGCAGCGAGGTCCGCGGCCGCGTCGATCCCGTGTTGGCGATGTTCGGCAAGCCGTCATCGTTGACGCAGATTGATCCCATGGTGCCGTCCTGGCCCTGCGGGATCTCTACCGTGGTCTGGCAGAAGTTCTGCAGGCCGTAGTTCGCGGCAACCTCGTAGTTGCAGTAGCTGAAGTAACTCGGGTCCGTCGCATCGGTGATGCCCGGGTCGTGATATTCAGCGTTGCACTTGTCGTTGTTGGTCAGGCGCATGGGCATCGCCATCGGGACGTACACCTGCGGCCTGCCGCTGAGCAAGAGGTCATGCTCTGCAATGTTGATGGGATCGGGAACGCCGTCGCCCGTCGTATCTTCGGTCTCGACGGTATCGAAGTGCTCCCACGGAATGAACGAGTACCAGACGTCGGTCTTGTCGTGCGCGACCGCACCGCTCCAGCCTTCGCCTGGCCCTTCGCCCTGGCCGGGACGCAGCCCGTCGGGGTCTTCCTGCCAGGTGATGACGAAGCCGGCCCCCTGCACACCTTTGACTTCGATGCGGTTGGGATCACGGCGGCCGGACGTCAGCCGCTCAGGCTTCGTCCACACCATGTGCGAGGATTCCAGTTCTCCGGTCCTCGGATCATCGCCGGACAACAGCACGCCGCGTGCCGTCCAGACGCAACCGAACGGGACTTCACCGGCCTGCGGGT
>JBLYYW010000087.1:0-2565 GCA_048550155.1 Acidimicrobiales bacterium
ACCGGGTGGGAACGCTTCAAAGCGAAGTGGGCCCAGTGATCCCGAAGCCAGAGCCGAGCAGGGGCTGATTTCCGAATCTGCGAGCGGTGACGTCGCCTCGCTCAGTTCAGTGGTTTGTGGGGTCGTGTAGAACGCCTCCAAGTCGAGATGGAGGTACCGACCCGGGACGCACACCGGCTGCCATCACTCCCCTCGTGTTCTTTGGATCTTCTTGAGGTCCTGGGCGCACGCTCAGGGTGACACAAGGAGGTAGTGATGAAGAAACTAATGATAGGAATTGTGATTGCACTCGCTCTGACTGCCGGTGCCTGTGGCCAGGACGTGACATCGTCGGATGAGTACCAGTCTCTGGAGTCAGAGAACGCCGCTCTCGAGCAGCAGCTGGCCTACACCGAAGACGAGCTGGCAGTGGCTCGGGGTGTCGGCAGCGGAGAGGCCGTTCCCGCTGAGGTCGTTGCCGTTCTCGACGAATGGTGGGCAGCCAACGAGCGTGCTGACGGATCGGTCGTGGATCTGTACACGCCGACCGGCTATCACCTGTTCGGCGACCGTAAGATCCCGCAAGACCAGCTTGCGGCACACCTCGGCGGCGGCTCGGACCACGAGTGGATCAGTGAGCCGTACCTGGTCGCCGCCCAACCCGAAGGTCGGTACGTCGTGACCCGAGGTGTAAGGAACGGCGCCAGCGCATCGGCGCTGACCTTCGAGATCCTGACGGCGCCGTCCGGTGAACTGGAGATCGCCCAGACGACGTGGCTGTACGTCCACTGATGGCACAAATCAAACGAGGGCTCGGTAGTGCCGGGCCCTCGCTTCGTGAACCGGATCTGGTTGTGCACCGACGACTCATAGACTCGGACGGGACATGTTGTTCTCGGTGCTGGGCCCCCTGCAGGTCACAGACGGAGGTGAGCCTGTGCCCCTCGGCGGACCTCTCCAGCGTTCGGTTCTGGCGCGTCTCCTGCTCGATCCGGGACGGGCCGTGGCGGCCGACCAGCTGGTCACCGAGATCTGGGGTGACACACCGCCGAATGGCGCTCGCGATTCGCTCTACACCTATGTCTCAAACCTGCGCAGGGTGCTCGGCCGTGAACGCATCGTCAGAGCCGACGGTGGCTACCGGTTCGACCCGAGCGAGGGTGACACCGTCGATGCCGAGGAGGTCGAGCAGTGTCTCGCGAACGCCCGGCGGCTGGCTGGTTCCGATCCGGCCGCTGCCATCGCCCTCATCGACTCTTCGCTGTCGTCCTGGCGAGGGCGGCCCTACGAAGGGCTGGAGGACCTGCCGTCTGTCATACCCGAAGTGGCCCGGATCGAGGAACTGCGACTGCGCGCCCTGGAGGATCGAATCGAAGCCGAGCTTCGTACCGGAGCAATCCCGGAGGTGGGACGGGTGGAGCTTCTGACCGTGGAGCATCCGTATCGGGAACGGTTCTGGGAGCTGGCGGCACGTGTCCTGTACCGGGCGGGCCGGCAAACCGATGCGCTTCGGTTGCTGGCCCGCCTACGCCGCCGGCTTGCCGAAGACCTCGGAATCGATCCGTCGCCCGCCATTGCTCGATTGGAGGAACGGATTCTCTTGCAGGATCCCGCCCTCGATGAAGCTGCGCCGACGCCAACCAATCTGCCGGCGCCCTTCAACAGCTTCGTCGGCCGAGCCGAGGATCTCGACCGGCTCCAATCACTGGTTCTACAGCACCGGTTGGTGACCTTGATGGGCCCGGGCGGCGCTGGCAAAACGCGTCTGGCTATCGAGACCGCTGGGAGACTCTCAGGCAGCTTTCCCGACGGGGTATGGCTGGTCGATTTCGCTCCGGTCGCTGCACCTGAGGTGGTTGGCGACGCCGTCGCCGCTGCCCTGCACATCGTCGCAAGTGGAGACAACGACCAGACCGAGGCTCTGCTGACCCGACTTCGTGCAGAGACAACACTCCTCGTGCTGGACAACTGCGAGCACGTGGCCGAAGCAGCCGGTGAACTCGCAGCACGCCTGTTGTCGGGGGCACCGGCTCTGCGCATCCTCGCCACCAGCCGCCGTGCGCTCGACACGCCGGGCGAGCACCGCTTCGGACTCGCTGGCCTCGAGACTTCAGGTGACGGCGCGGGGGTCGGCGAGGCTCAGCAACTCTTCCAAGCTCGCGCAGCCGCAGTGCGACCCGGCTTCACGCTCGACGAGGCTTCGCTACCGGCCGTGACGTCCATCTGCCGCCACCTGGACGGCATGCCCCTCGCGGTCGAACTCTCCGCCGCCAGAACCGACGCACTGTCACCGGCCGAGATCGACAGGTATCTCACAGATCGATTCCGCCTCCTCGGAGATCCGCAAACCAAACGACCCGTACACCGTTCGCTTCGGGCATCGATGGACTGGAGCTACGAGCTATTGAGTTCGGACGACCGGCGTGCCTTTGACCGGCTGGGAGCGTTCGAAGGGGCCTTTCTCGCTGCTGGGGCAACCAAAGTCCTCGAGGTTGATTCAGAGATCGAGGCCGTGGACACGCTCCGCCGTCTGGTGGGCGCATCGCTGCTACACGTCCAGCCAGACGGAGCGTCCCGCTACCGCCT
>JBLYYW010000088.1:0-7188 GCA_048550155.1 Acidimicrobiales bacterium
CGAGCGCCTCGTCGATGAGTTTCCACCGTTCGAAGAAGTAGGAAGAACCGTGCCAGTACACCCGACACAGCGGATCCTCGACCACTGAGAGGGTGGTGCGATCCGCAGCCCGCAGCATGAGGTCGTAGTCCTCGCCGTAGCTTCCGGGCAGGACCTCGTCGATCCCCCCGAGCTCATCGCGGAGGAACGCGGTGTCGAGCACGAACGAGGATGATGGGATCTCGAAAATCCTGCTGTGAAGAAGCCCGTCTTTGGTCACCTCGGTGGCGTCGGCCCGTCGCACCGTATCGGCCCCACGAAAGTTGATCAACGATCCGGTCATCGAGAACCGGGACTCGGTGCGCTCGAGATCATCCATCTGGGCGGTGAGCTTGCCCGGCAACCACTCGTCATCATCGTCGCAGAACGCAACCCACGGCTTGTCGACCAGAGCGATGCCACTGTTTCGAGCCCCCGCCAACCCGGGTGTGTTGACGTTGGTAGTGATTCTCACTCTGCGCATCGGATCGGAGTAGATGAGGGACTTATCGGGCTCGGAGCGGTCGAACACGACAATCATCTCGATCGGGCCGTCGTACTCTTGGCTCAGGATCGAATCGATCGTGCGACGCAACAGCTCGGGGCGGTCTCGGGTGGCGACAACCACCGCGACACCGTCACGGGAACCGGGTTCGGATTCGGTCATCGCGGAACCTTGTGTTCAATGCCGAGCAGAGCGTTCATGTGCCGAGCGAAGGCGATGACGCCAGGTGGTACCGCAGCGCCGTTGACCGCCAGCCGTCTGCTGGCCGGGTCGGCAAGGCCGCTGTCGATCAGCCGGTGGAGCTCGGCCTCGGTTGCGGCAAGGATCGCCATCCCATGCCTGTCGAGGTGTCGAGCGAACGAAATCTGGTGCCCGTCGATGTGCTCGCCGAGATGCGGCTCCCGGGGTACGACGATCGGAAGCCGACCGCTGGTGCGCACGTCCATCACCGTGGACGGGCCGCCATGGGTGATCACGACATCGGCGGTCCGGATCGCCTTCACGAGTTCGGCGTGGGAAATGAGCGGCGCCCCGGCGGTGTTCGGGCGCTCCGATGATCCGTACTGCATGAACACGCTGACGTGGCGGTTGTCGGCGGCCCAGCGATCGACCCAACCGACCAAGCGGTCAAAGGGGTGTTTGTCAGTCCCGACGGACACGACAACTCGGGGGCGTGCGTCCGGGACCATCAGTACAGCGTCCCGATCAACGTCGAGCCCGGATTGAGTTCTTGCTGCTCGGGCCATTGCACCAGGAACGACGTGGTCCAAGGTCTGACCAGACGTCCGGTGAGGGTCCGAGAGTCCACCCGATCGTAAACCTCGACGAATACGGTCGGAACAAACCGCCGTCTGGCCGCAATGAAGAACGGTACCGCGATGGCCGCACCGTTTGAAATGACCACATGGGGGTCGAACTCGTCGATCACCCGACGGGCCAGACGCAGGTTCTTCGCTGCGTTGATCACATTTCGGGTGGTCGGGTAGTGGGCGGGTATGAATCCGCCCTTACCCAGCCGGCTGCGCGCATCGGGTAGGTCGAAGGTCACCCACCGACACTCATGATCCTTCCACCAATGATCCAGCTCCAACAACTGTGCCAGGTGTCCACCAGAGGAACACACGAAGAGCACTCGTCTGGTTCTGTCAGCTCTCTCTTCGTTCTGCAATGACGTCCTACCTCGCCGTTGTCGCCTCGACGTTGCGGTGTAGACCGTAGTCGGAGGTGACGGGGTTCATCGTGACAGACCGAGGGGAATCCGAGCAGGGCCGGTTGATCTACTCAACGTAGTTATTCTCCTCTGCCGCGCAACTGACTTTCGGCTTAGCCTTCTACGAGTTCGATGACACAAGAGTTCACCCAAGACGAGTGGGTTTCAACCCACGATTGGTTGGTCGACGCGCTCGGAGGCGCTGTCGATGGTCCGACCACGCCCATGTTGGCTCAGCCCAACGCTGCGGAGTCGAATCTATTACTCCCGCTGGCCACCAGCGCCGCCACGGCTGCGGCTCTTCGCCGTACCCACGACGACCGCACCATCGGCGCTCGTCTGACGACCACTGCCGGTCGAGTCGCCGGACGACTAGGGGTGCTGCAACGACTGGGTGGAGAACGGATCGAATTCCCGTCGACGAGGGTGGTCAAATCGATCCAGACGTTGTTCGGCGACCCGTCATTGCTCGTTTCGATCGGTGCTGGACCACCGAGAAGAAACCGAAAACCGGTCCTCATGCTCATCCGGCCCGGCGGAGAGATCGCCGGATTCGCCAAAGTCGGCTGGTCCGATTTCACGACCGACTTGGTCGTCAACGAATTCAACCTCTTGAAGCAGATCGACGGGCGACTCCCTCTTCCGCTGCTCGCACCGGCACCATTGGAACTCATCGAAGAGGGCGACAACGTGATCGCTGTGACGTCGGCGATCGCGGCATCTGATTGGAATCGCCCGCGTGGGCTGACACCGGAACAGATCGACAACATCCCCCGAACGTTTGGCCATCGATGGATCACCGCGGCCGAAATGGGATGGCTTCGACACCCGTGTTTTGGCGAACGGGCCGACCCATCGGAACGCCGCCTCGAGAACGCGGTGGCTGGGATCGCTGCTCGGTTCGCCGACGAACCGCTTGAAGTTGGTCTCTGGCACGGCGATCTGAACCCGTGGAACCTCATTTCCAACCCCAACGGTGTCGGAGTGATCGACTGGGAGTTCGGAGGACCCGACCGGCCGGTGGGCCAGGATCGCCGACATCTGAGATTCGAAGCGATCCGCCGGAACGGTGAGATCGAGCCTTCGGCCGCCCTTGCGAAGTTCGTCGAACGTGAACTCGAGGGTCCCTCAACCCCGGCCGAACTCGGAATCTACCTCGCCGATCTGTCGATCCGAGAGAGTCAACTCTCGGGGCAGGGATGGTCGAGCGCCATGTCGGGATACAGGGATCCCCTGGCGAGGACCATCGAGGATCTTCTTCAGTGAGCGCACGTCAACCTGTCGGGCAGAATCAGTCGAGCGTCCTCGCCTCGGCGCTGGCATTGCTGGGTGCTGCCGTCACAATGGCGGCCACCTTCGGTATCGCCAGGCTGGTGTCGTCCACGGACCTGCTGGGCGACGCCGGCGTGTTCTTCCTTTCCACAACGGTCATCTCGATCGTCGGAACATCGACCGCGTTCGGAACTCAGATCGGGCTCGTCTACTTCATGCCCAGAGTGCTCGCCCAGCAGAACCCAGATCCGCGTGGTCTGGCAAAGATTGCCCTCGGGCCGGTAGCCGTGGCGTCGGTGCTTGCCGCCGTCGTCGTTTTCGCACTGGCCGGTGTCATGGGGGATCTCTTCGGCGGTGACCGGTCCGCCGATGTCACCGAAGTCCTGAGGCTGCTGTCGCCCACCATCCCTGCCTGGAGCCTCACCAACGGCTTGCTGGGCGGCACCAGAGGGCTTGGCACCCAAACACCGACGGCAGTGATCCAACAGATCGGTCGACCGCTGCTCCAGATCGCCGGCCTGCTTGCGGTGATGGCCTTTGGGGAGCTGACCCCTCGATCGATCGCGTTGGCGTGGGGTATCCCTGTGATCATGGCGGCGGTGGCTTCGTTCGCTGCGCTGGTCGCCCTGGGAGGCATGCACGGTTCAGGGTCTTCACCGGTCTCGTCCAAGGAGTACTGGAAATTCGTGCGTCCGAACGCTGTCTCGACAGCCTTGCAGATCGCGCTGGAACGCGGAGATGTCCTCGTGATCGGTGCAATCTTGGGCGAGGTTGCCGCCGCAATCTACGGTGCGCTGAGCCGCTACGCAACGGCCGGGAACTTCATCGGCTACGCCATCACTCAGGCCGTCTCACCAAATCTCCGCCGAGCGATCACCGCCGGCAAGGAAGCGCAGGTAAAGGCACTGTTCCATCGGGCCGCTGGATGGATGGTGATCGCCACACTCCCCTACTTGCTGATTGTCGCGATCAAGACGGTTCCTCTGGCCGACCTGATCAGTGAGAAGTATGTTCCCGACGCTCAGCTCCTCTCCGTGCTTGTCATCGGCATGGTGGTGAACGCACTCACCGGACCGGTGGAGCTCCACCTGCTCATGCGCGGCCATTCGACCACAACGATGAAGGTCACAGCCCTCTCGCTCGTCATCGACATTGTGCTGATCGTCATACTGGGCAATCTGTTCGGCCTGTGGGGTGCAGCGATCGCCTGGGCGGTCAGCCTTGCGGGCAAGAACTTGATCAACACCTACTTCTCAGGTCGGTGGTATGGGATCACCTCGGCCTCCAAAGAGGTTGCGCTTGCATCCGCGATCTCGGTCCTCGCCGTGGTCCCGGTCGCGTTGGCAACCCCGAACACCTATGCCGGTTTGGGAGTCACGTTGCTCGTCGCCGGCATTCTGGGACTGGGCGCGGTCGTGGTCAAGCGCGAAGAACTCGGACTGGCCGACCTGCGAAGCTAACGCTCTACCTGCAGCCTGGTGGCCAGCGCTGCTGCCGCCATCATCACGAACAGCTGATTGGGCATCGTGAGGTAGAAGAACATCTGGACCGCCCCGATGATCAAGACCGAGTGGGCCCAGAGTCCGACAACTGTCTGTTGCTTCCAGGTTCGTAGACCCACCGACAGGAAGAAGCCGCAGTACCCGATAGCGCCGAGAATGCCGTGGCTGAACAGGAGATACCACAACTGGCCATGGGTTCCGATCGGGGGTAGACCGTCACGATTGGGTCTGGGAGCCCCCCAGCCCAGGAGCGGGCGCTAGCGGTTCCCTCCAGCGCAGTGACCACCAGTTCGGCCCGACCTTCGTTGGAGTGACCGGTGTCGATCCGGGTCACGATCAGATCTCCCAACGGGGTGATCAGCAGAATCAGGATCAGCAAACCGATGCCGAACATCATGCGGATCAACAATCCTCCACTGCCGAGGAGGCCCAGCCGGATCGCCACGTAGCCGACCCCGATACCCAGTGACAACCAGAGCCCTCGATTCAACGAGACCACAGCGGGAACCACCGAGGCGATCAGCATGAATCGGATGAGTTGAGGTTTGATTCCGACCCGCGAATCCGACAGCGAGATCAGTGCGAACGGCGTGAGCAACGCCAGCATCGATCCCCAGGTGTTGGTATACGGGAAGGGCGCCCTGGGACGGGGAAGCTCGAGACCGATAATGTCCTGAATGTCGGCGAAGCCCGGCGTCACCAGCGTATTGATCAGGTCATTCTCGAGCAGCGGGCCCGGCATGAGGTAGAACATCGGGGACTCATAGCTGACGGTGCCGATCAAGAACGCCAGATAGCCGCCGACGACCGTCGCCACCCACAACCAGGTCAACGAACGAACGATGGTCCACACCGTCAGAGTCCTGCCCCCGTTCAGCATGTAGATACCGAAGATCAGGGCGGCCACGAAGTAGCCGTAACGAAGACTCCAGCCGGCAACCCGCCCAGCAGAATCCAGGTTGACGGCCGACAGAAGTGCAGCACCGAGGAAGAACACCCACCACGCGGTTCCCCGGAAGGTGACCAGATCGCGTTTTTGCAGCAATGCGGCAAGCATGGGAACGGCCAGGATCACCCACATGAACCCGGCGATTCCGAGCAGGAAGTAGACCGGGACCAACCCGAAGGCGGCCCGAATCGGCCAATCTGGCAGAACCATCCTTTGGACGCGGCTCCGCCTCTGTTCGGTACCGAACTCCGCCTGGGCCAGTGTCACGGCGACAGTCTGTCAGTTCTAGCGACCGGGACGGGAGTCCACGGTGTCGGCCACGATCGAACCGGAGACGTCGATTCCGACCGCCTTGAGCTGCCGAAGAGCAGATACGACGTCCGCACGGCGGCTCCGGTTGGGTTCCACCACCAGAACTGCCGTATCGCACAGTGGTCCCAAGACAACGGCGTCCGCGTAATCTGTGAGCGTCGGCGCCTGGACAACGACCAGGTCATAGCCACTGCGGGCCTTGTCGAGCAGTCGACCCATGTTGCTGCTCTGGAGCAGCCGGGTCGGTGCTGCGATGTCCGAACCGGGGGGCAGTACGAACATCGTGGTCAGACCGGGCACCTGTTGTGAGACGTCGCTGAGGCTGACCTGCCCATTGATCACCTCGGCCAAGCCGCGAGAGTTGTCGACCTTGAAACGGTCATGCACGACGGGCTGCCGAAGGTCGGCAAGCACCAGCAGGGTCTTGCGACCGATTCGCGCCGCAGCGACGGCAAGGTTGGCGGCCGCAATTGCGGCGGTGTCGGACGAGTCGGCCGCAGTCGTGCCCGTCACCAGGACGATCTGTCGATCCTCGCTGTCCATCTTGTACAGCAGCCCGGCCTGAGTTCGCCGGTACGCCTCGTCGACCCGAGACTCCGAACCCTCGGTCACTGCGATGTGATTGCTCGGCGGGCTGAAACCGAGTATCTCACTTCCGATCTGGGGCAACTCATTCAACGGTTCGCGAACCGTGGCATCCGAGCGATCTTGGACAAATGCGACCGCCACGCCGAGCCCGAGTCCGAGCAAAAGACCGGCGATGGGACCAACCGGCGCCGGAATACCCGACGGCGATGCCGGGATTTCGGCATCATCGAGAATTTCGCCAGCGTTGATCGTGATCGAATCGATGTTGGCCAGCCGTATGCCGATGCCCGACAGATTCTGACGCTTGGACAGCTCGGAGGTTTCCAGACTCCGCAACTCGGCCGGACGCACCTGCTCCCGGAAGACGGTGGGTTGTTCGGGATCGATCAGTTCGGCGCTGTCGAGCAAGTCTTGTTCGAGGACCTCGATCTGCGCAGCGATGTCGTCCAGTTCGGACAGCAGTTGCTGCTCCCGATCCACAAGCCGCTGGCGAGCTTCGTTTGTGGCTCCGGTCGCGGCCTCGATTCGGAAGTCGAGGTAGGCGTGTGCAACGGCTTGTGCAAGTTCTTGAGCCCGCTCGGGACTGGCAGCGGTTGCTTCGATCTGCAAGACGAGAGAGTTCCGCTCGAACGTCACCTCGATCTGGGATTGAACCGTTCGGGCACGTGGACCGGCGACCGAAATGGACGACGCCAGCTCCTCGACCGCAGGGTCATCCAAGTCATCGACACCCAGCTCCTCGGACGCTTCGACCAGAGCCAGGGCGCGTTCCACAACCCGTTGGGACGCCGCGATGGACTGTTTGGTTTCGGTGTTGACTTGCCGGGCGGCG
>JBLYYW010000089.1:0-2835 GCA_048550155.1 Acidimicrobiales bacterium
CCCCCCCGCAGACACCCCCCGCCCTGCAGAGCACGGCCCGCCGGAACGCCCGACCCCCCTCGACCCCGCCCCACCACTTTCCATCGACCCCACCCAGACCTACACCGCGGAGATCTCAACGACCAAGGGTTCGTACACCGTCGAACTCAACGCCGAAGAAGCCCCGAACACGGTCAACAACTTCGTGGTCCTCGCTCGCTATCACTACTACGACGGAGCGCCCTTCCACCGAATCATTCCTGATTTCGTCGTACAGGGCGGTGACCCGGTTGGTCCGACACCAGGGATCGGCAATCCCGGATATCAATTCGACGACGAACTACCTTCGGCCCTCCCGGACTCGGACAACTACTACGAGAGCGGTTCGGTTGCGATGGCCAACAGCGGTGTCAACACCAACGGCTCCCAGTTCTTTGTGGTAACAGGCGCAAACGGCGAGGGTCTCCCTCCCCAGTACTCGAGATTCGGTTTGGTGACCGAAGGCATGGACGTCGTGATGGACATCGAAGCTGCCGGCTCTCCCGGTGGTGCACCAACCGAGGAGATCATCATCAACTCGGTCACGATCACCGAGAGCTGATCATCACGTAACCGTCCTGGCTTTGGGACTTCTGCCCCTTTTGCCGTTCGCGAATCCTAAGCTACCGTTCGGTAATGAAGTCGAACCTGACCACCCTGGCCATCGTCGGATCCGGAATCATGGCCGGCGGAATTGCCGATGTTGCTGCGAGCGCAGGGCATCCGGTACTCATCAAAGCCCGCTCACAATCCAGTGCCGACTCTGCGGTTGCTGTCGTGACCAAGTCCCTCAATCGTCGAGTCAAGAAAGAACGACTCACTTCGGACCAGGCCGACGAGATCGCCGGCCGCATCACAACCACACTCAGCTATGACGACCTCGCCGAGGCTGATCTCGTGATCGAAACGGTCGCCGAAGACATGGACATCAAGCGCGACGTCTTTGCCCAGCTCGACCGGGTCTGTAAACCGAGCGCCGTACTCGCCACCAACACCTCAACCCTTCCGGTCACCGAGCTGGCAATCGCCACCAAACGTCCGGGCCAGGTATGTGGAATCCACTTCTTCAACCCCGCCAACGTGATGGAACTTGTCGAGATCGTGGTTCCCGACGTGTGCGACGAAGCCACCATCGAAGCCGTTACCGAATTCGTCAGCGGTTGTGGCAAGTCACCGGTTCGGGTGCTGGATCGGGCAGGGTTCGTCGTGAACGCCCTCCTCTTTCCATATCTGAACAACGCTGCCCGGATGGCAGAAGCAGGCACCGCGAGTCGAGAGGACATCGACATTGCGATGCAAGGCGGCTGCAACTTCCCGATGGGTCCTTTGGCGCTCCTTGATCTCGTTGGGCTCGACACGTCGGTTTCGATCTTGAGAACGCTGGCCGAATCGTTCAAGGATTCCAACTACGAGCCGGTCCCTCTACTCTGTGACCTTGTCGAGCAAGGCCGTCTCGGCCGTAAGACCGGTCGAGGGTTCTTCACCTACGACTGAACCGTCATCAACACAAGGACAACCCTCATCCGTCAGCGGTCACAAGCCCAGCATTGGAGGTTTCCGCCGATCACCGAGCTGCCAGCTCCGGTGGAGATGATCCGTGTCCCCGCCGACCTGTCTGTCGAGTCGCTTCTCGCCGCGTATCGGGCCGGGTACTTCCCGATGCCGGTGCGCAGACGGATCGCATGGTTCTCCCCCAACCCTCGGGGCATCTTCCTTCCCGGCCACCTACGGACCACGAGATCGCTCGAGCGCTCGCGGCGTCGCTACGAAATCCGGGTCAACACAGCCTTCGCCGAAGTCATCACGGCCTGCGGTGATCCAGCACGACCACTTGGATGGATCAACCGGGCCATCATCGAGTCATTCACTGCACTTCATCACGCCGGGCATGCTCACAGTGTCGAGGCATGGGACGCAGAGGGCCTGGCCGGCGGTCTCTACGGGGTTTCGATCGGAGGCTTTTTTGCGGGCGAGTCGATGTTCCATCGCAGAACCGACGCCTCAAAGGTGACGTTGGCCGCTCTGGACGAGATCATGCAATCGGTACCGGGTGCGCTGATCGACACTCAATGGACCACTGATCATCTGGTCTCGCTTGGAGCCTTCGACGTGACCCGCAACGACTACGCCAGCTTGCTTGCAAGTGCGCTCGATCAGCCCCAACCCCGCCAATTCGACCGACCCGTGTGATGCGAACCAGCATCACTGCCAAAGGAGACCAATGGCCAACCGCCCCTGGATGATGCGAACCTACAGCGGCCACTCAACCGCAGCCGCTTCCAACCGGCTCTACCGAACCAACCTCTCGAAGGGACAGACCGGCCTCTCCGTGGCCTTCGACCTGCCCACCCAGACAGGCTATGACCCTGACCACATCCTGGCCCGTGGAGAGGTCGGCAAGGTCGGCGTGCCGATCGCCCATCGGGGCAACATGGCCGCGCTTTTCGACAAGATTCCGTTGGCGGAGATGAACACCTCGATGACGATCAATGCGCCGGCCCCCTGGCTGCTGGCGTTGTATCTCGTGACCGCCGAGGATCAAGGCGCCGAATGGGTCGGGCTCAGAGGAACAACGCAAAACGACATTGTGAAGGAATACCTCAGCCGTGGAACCTTCATCTTCGGTCCCGAGCACAGTCGGCGGCTCACCGTCGACCTGTTCGCATTCTGCTCCGAGCACGTGCCGCGGTGGAATCCGATGAACGTCTGCAGCTACCACCTCCAAGAGGCCGGTGCTACTCCGGTTCAGGAGATTGCGTATTCGCTGGCAACCGCCATCGACATCCTCGATGCGGTGAAGGCTTCGGACCAGGTTGA
>JBLYYW010000090.1:0-4989 GCA_048550155.1 Acidimicrobiales bacterium
CGGCTGCATTGCGGTTCTCCCATTGACCCCCGTAGGCTCGGCAGGATGACGGACCGAAACCGCAACTCTCTTCTCGGCATACTTGCCAGCCTGGCCATTGGTGCTCTTGTTGTACTCGCCGGAAGCGACGGCAGCTGGACGGTCGGCTCGGTGGCAGTCTTTGCGATATGCGGTCTACTCGCCTACTTGATCAACTGGGTGGTCTTCGTACCCTCCAGCCTGGCCAAGACGGAGCACTACTTCGATCTCACCGGCAGCGCGACCTACGTGACGGTTGTGGCCGTTGCGCTGGTGCTGAGTGACGAACTGGATGCGCGGGCGGTAATCGTGGGAATCATGGTCCTCGCATGGGCGTTGCGGCTCGGCTCGTTCCTGTTCCGCCGGGTGCGACGCGACGGCAGGGACGGGCGATTCGACCAGATCAAGATCGATCCGTTGCGCTTCTTCATGACCTGGACATTGCAGGGCCTGTGGGTGTTACTCACGTTGGCTTCTGCGCTGGCGATCATCACCGGGATCGAACGCAAACCGATCGAGTTGTTTGCGATCGTCGGCATGGCCGTCTGGGTCATCGGGTTCGCCATCGAGGTCGTTGCCGACCGCCAGAAGTCGATATTCAAACGTGACGAGGCAAACCAGGGACGCTTCATCACCTCGGGACTCTGGGCATGGTCGCGCCACCCCAACTACTTCGGCGAGATAGTGCTGTGGACCGGCATCGCCATCATGGCCCTACCGGTGCTGTCGGGATGGCGTTGGGTCACCCTGATCTCACCGGTGTTCGTCGTCTTGCTACTCACCAGAGTGAGCGGCATACCAATGCTCGAAGCCCGCGCCGAGAAACGGTGGGGTAACGAGGATGAGTTCCAGATCTATACCCAGAACACGTCGGTGCTGATTCCTCGCCCGCCCCGGTCCTAGCTGTCCCGCGGTTGGCTGAGTCCACTGCGCGCCTTGCGGTATGCGGCAAGTGTCTCCTCGCGTGCTTCTGCATGGTCGACGATAGGGAGCGGGTACGTTTCGCCAAGGATCACATTCGCACGATCCAGCTCCCCAGGCTCGCACTTCCAGGGGGTGTGGATTGCCGGGGAGGTGACGTGGGCCAGCTCCGGCACGAAGCGGCGGATGTAGTCACCGTTCGGGTCGAACTTGGTGCTTTGTGTTATCGGGTTGAAGATCCGGAAGTACGGTGCGGCATCCGCCCCCGTACCGGCGACCCATTGCCAGTTGCCAACGTTCTGCGAAACGTCGCCGTCCACAAGATAGCGGCGGAAATGGCGTTCCCCCTTCCGCCAGTCAATGAGAAGATCCTTGACCAGAAATGACGCAGTGATCATGCGAACCCTGTTGTGCATCCACCCTTCAGCGAGGAGCTGCCGCATGCCGGCATCGACGATCGGGAAGCCGGTGTGGCCCGAGCACCAGGCCGCAAAAGCCTCTTCATCGGCGCGCCACTCGATAGCGTCGTACTCAGATCGCAGCGCCCGGGTCGCCGTATGCGGGAAGTGGTACAGCACCTGAGCGTAGAAGTCACGCCAGCAGATCTGTCGCACCAAAGCGGCCCGGCCGTCCGTGTCTTCGCCAGTCTCGAGAATCACCCGCCGCGGCGAGATCGTCCCGTATTTGAGGTCGGCACTCAGCCGGGAGGTGGTGTCCAGATCAGGGCGGTCACGCTCGGCCACGTATCGGTCGACTCGCTCTAGGAACTTGCCCAGCCGCAGCATCGCCTGCTCCTCACCACCGTCCAAGAGCGGGGCAGGCGTCTCCGGGACACCGTCGGCTGGATCGGCGGCGATCCGGGCACCGCCCGGCTCAGGCTCTGCAGACCAGTCTGTGGCCCGCCAGCGCTTCCAAAAGGGTGTGAACACCTTGTAGGGGCGGTCCTGACCCGTCAGGATCGTTCCGGGCGGATGCACGACGCTACCGTGCGTCCGGTGGGCCGGCATGTCGAGCATTGCGGCCACGGCGTCGTCCCGACTCTGGGCATAGGGCGTGTAGTCGTTGTTCCAGTAGACCGCATCCATCCCGCGAGCGGCAGCAACAACGACATCTATCGGGTCGCCGTGGCGGACGGCCAAACGGCCGCCAAGGCCCTCCAGCTGCTTGTCCAACGCGCGTAGATGCGCTGCGAGCTGTGGTCCCCGATGCGGCCCGGCGGTGCCCCACAGGCGGGGATCCAGGACGAACAGAGCGACAACATCGTCGTGAGCCGCAGTAGCGGCCGCCCACGCCGGATTGTCCCTAAGCCGGAGATCTCGCCGGAACCACACTAGAGCTGTCATCAGGCCACGATAGGGGCTGAGCTTCGCTCAACTTGCGAGTTCAGCACAGCAGAACTCGGGGTACGGCTGGACTCGCTCAGCTTACGAGTTGAGCTTCGCTCACCTTGGTAGGTGATTGGCGGTTCAGAGAGATCCGAGGCCGGGTGCGGATTCGAATAGCTAGTGACGCTAGAGGGACAACCGGACCGACCGGCTTCCCGGGCTCAAAGGAACCATGGCTGCGTATCGACAGGCAACGACTCGCATGGGCGAACCGCTCCTCTTGCTCCGCGCCCGCGGAGCCAGTGCGGGGGCGGACGTCTGGCGTGCCAACCGGTCCTCGGGGTCCGGTGACGACATGCTCTTGGAGGCGTTTTGAAGCAGACACGGGCGTTCATCGGTGGGGTTGTTGCGCCTCGAGATCAGAGGCGTCAGGCCGATCTTGTGCTGGCGCGAGACGTGCGAGAAGTCACGGCTGCACTCAAGAAGGTCAGGAACCTGGCACGCCGCCATACCGACAGCGCGATCATTGCCCGTGTCGATCGCGTCGGAAGGATGGTGTCGGCGCTTGCCACCGACGTCGGAACCGATCGGCATGTGACGGCCAACTGGGAAACGATCCGTCAGATCGCCATGGAGTACTTGCCTGCCACGCTTCATATCTACGTGCGGATACCAAAGGCATATCGGCAGACCGTACGTAAACCAGGCGGGAAGACTGCTCACCACGAACTCGTCATTCAGTTGAACCTGCTGGCGAGGAAGCTGTCAGAGATCGCAGCAAATGTCGGCGTCGACCACCTAGATGAGATGCAGCAGTACAGCCAGTTTCTCGAGGCGCGTTTCCGAGACCCGGTGAGCTGGTAGCGATCGTTGCGAGCGGCATGAGTCGTTCAGCCAGTCGCCGCAGAAACCCGGCGTCGGTTCTGTCTCCTTCCGACGCCCCCAATTCGCAGGAGATCTTCAGGAAATCTCACGCTGGTCTCACGAATTGCGGCGCACACTCAGGGAAAAGGAGAGCAAGTGACCGCAATAACCGCACAAGGACTGACTCGCCGCTTCGGCGACCTCGTCGCCGTGGACGACTTGACGTTCGAGGTTCCGTCCGGCGGGGTGGTCGGATTCGTCGGCCCTAATGGCTCGGGCAAGTCGACAACAATCAGAGTGTTGCTCGGGCTGATCGGAGCCAGTTCGGGGACTGCCACCGTTCTTGGTGCACCCATCGAGCAACCCCAGCGCTTCGCCGCCAGGGTTGGAGCCCTGATCGAGGCACCCACGTTTGTCGGGGCGCTCTCGGCGTTCGACAACCTGCGTAGCCAGGCGGCACTCCGGCAGCTTCCAGACCGCCGCATTCATGAGGTACTCGACATCGTCGGCCTCACCGGTCGCGAACATGACAAGGCCTCCACATATTCGCTTGGGATGAAGCAGCGTCTTGGCATCGCGGCCGCACTCCTCCCGGATCCAGAGGTGCTGGTCCTCGATGAACCAACCAACGGCCTCGATCCGGCGGGCATCGTCGAGATTCGCACCCTGCTGAAGTCGTTGGCCGACGGACAACGGACAGTCGTCGTCTCGTCGCATCTGATGAGTGAGATCCAGGCCATGGCCGATGACCTCGTGATCATCCGTTTTGGAAAGCTCATCTACTCGGGCAGCCTCACCGGCCTCATGGGGGACGCAACGGAGCGGGTGTTAGCTGCTCCTGAGCACGGCGAGGACCTCCCCCGCCTGATCTCCGCGGTCGAGGCAAGGGGATGGTCGTTCTCCTCGTCAGGCGATGAACTGAGGATCAATGTCCCTTCAGCCACTTCCGCCGAAATTGATCGAGCTGCCCACGAAGGAGGAATGAGCCTGCGGCTGCTGGCACCACAGCAGGACAACCTCGAAGACGTGTTTTTGCGGCTAACCGGCGGCAGCGACGCTGACCTCGCCACCGATCGTGGACAACAACGCTTTGGAGAAGAGACATGATCCCAATCATCCGTTCAGAAATGATTCGCATCTGGCGACCTACGTTCCGCTACGGCGGGATTGGTCTCATGGCCGGTTTTGCGGTGCTGATCTCCGTGTTCATCTACACATCCCTCGACAGCTCAACCCAGGCAATGCCACCCGGTGGAGCCGGGGCCACGACCGTCGCCGACATCGCTGCGCCCGGCGGCATGCTGGCTGCGCTCGGTTCCATAGGGACTCTCGCTGGGATCGTCTTGCTGTCGCTGTGGGCAATCGCCACGGCCAGCGACTACGACACCGGCCTCATCCGCACTCTGGTGCAGGCGCAGCCGTCCCGAATCAAGCTCCTTGCCGGAAAGATCGCAGCACTGAGCCTGTACACGGTGTTGGCCACTGCGGTCACGGTACTCACGGTGATGCTCGTGGCTCGTCCGCTCGCCCGGCTGCAGGACATCGACATCGAACTATGGAGAACAGACTTCTTTGCGGAGCTGGCTGCCGGGTACTTCAACTTCCTCATCCCCTCGCTGGTCTGGGGTCTCATCGGTCTCACGATTGCCCTTCTCACCAGGAGTTCCGGCGTAGCAATCGCAGGTGGGATCGGCTACCTCCTAGTCGTCGAGAACCTGATCGGCATCGCTGCTCCCGATATGACCGACTATCTGCCGGGAGGCACACTCAGTGCACTGAACCAGGGTGGGACGACGGACCTCGCTTGGGCAACAGCTCTCGGACTAGCTGTCGTGTACGGAGCAGGCGTGACGATCGCGTC
>JBLYYW010000091.1:0-6828 GCA_048550155.1 Acidimicrobiales bacterium
ACGAGACCGGCAAGGAGCGAAAGCAGGGTGCTCTTACCCGACCCGTTGCCACCAACCACCAAGATCCGGTCACCGGCCACCGCCGTCAGGTTCACGTCGTGAAGTCCCGGTACAGCCCAAGGTGTTCGGGCTGCATGGACCACTGTGGCACTGTGAAGTTCGAGTGTGTTCACCGCCACCCCTCTCATTTCCGACCCAGAACTTGGATCCGGCGGGATCCCAGGTCGAGATCATCCTCGAGGTGGGATGCATGGATGACGTCGGTACCTTGTTCGGCCACCCGTTTCAGGGTTTCTCTCAGTCTCGCCCGCCCAGCCGGATCCAACATGGCGGTCGTCTCATCCGAGAGCAGCAATCGAGGCGATCTCAACAACGCAGCCGCGAGGGCCAGCCGCTGTTGCTCACCGCCCGAGAGCGTGTCGGTCTCGCGACGTTGCATACCCTGCAGGCCGACCAGGTCCAGGGCTGCTGCGAGGTCGATGGCGCTCGGTTGTGGGTCGAGGCCCCACACCAGATCGTCCTGAACTCTGGCCCCGACGATCTGGCTGTCAGGTCGTTGACCGATCCAGGCGACGCCACCGTGGGCACCGAGCAGCTCGGGACGGGTAGCACCTATCGCTCGCAACAGTGTCGACTTGCCGGCTCCATTCGGGCCGGTCACAACGGTGAGTCCGCGTCCTGCCAGCGCCGAGTCGATGAGCTCCTCAGGCACGACAGGGGCCGGACCGTTGCGCACCGCTCGATCAACCCGTTGTACGGCCGGCTTGCCGATTCGGCTGATGAGCAGCACCACGACAACTGCGGAGACAAGCTGAGCGGCAGGCAGAGCGATGAACCAGTTCTCGATTGCCCAAGTGATGACCGGGTCAAGCACTCCAACGAGCCCACCAAGCCCGATTCGGCTCAGCGAGCGAGACGAACCCTCCCACTGGGTTGCGGCCGCGTCCAGATTGAGTCGGCGAAAGCCGGGGAAGACGGTCAGGATTCCAACGGTGAGGGCCGACATGATCGTCCATCCGAATCCGATGGCGGTCAGCACTGTTCGGGTTCTGGACCATCCCGCTCGATATGCCCTGCCGGATACTGCACCAAAGAGCGCCATGGCGAGGACCTGGGTCGCTGATGCGAAACCAGCCAGAAGGAACGTGAGGATCACCGCAATCCAAAACGCAACAGTCACGACCTGCCGCCGATGACGAAAGGCAAGAACCGCGAACGGAATTCCGCCCAGCACTGTGGTCAGGTACGCGAATGGGGTGAGCTTGGCGATCAGGACCACCCCGATCGAGAGATCGGCCATCACGGCGGCAGTGGCGAGTTCTGTAGGGGTAAGGCGTGTGGACATCAAGACAGGTCAGGGGCTAGGCCGGACCCTAGGGTGCCACCGTTCTGGGCGTATTGAAGACTTGAGTGATTGAATACATGCATGACAGAGGCTTGTAGTCCGCAGCGATTTCGTGATCTGCACGGGTCGTCGCAACTCGATTCAGCCGCCGCCCTCGACACGCACGGGTCCGTCACGCGCAGGCGGCCCGCCAAAGGAGAAGCTGGACCAGATGCGTAATCAGACCCAACTCATCACATACGTCGACCGCCTTGCAGGCGACCTGACCGGGTTGCTGGCGCTGCTGAATGGGCCGTTGGCGGGGGTTTTCGGCGGGGTCCACCTTCTTCCGTTCTTTCATCCGATCGATGGCTCCGACGCTGGGTTCGACCCCATCGACCACACTTCAGTCGATCATCGGCTGGGCGGCTGGGGCGAAGTTGCCGAGATCGGCGAGTCCTACGACGTGATGGCGGACCTGATCGTCAATCACATGTCGGCCCAATCTGCGCAGTTCCTGGACTGGAGCCAAAATGGCAGTGAATCCAGCTACGACGGGATGTTTCTCACTTACGAAACTGTGTACCCGGGAGGGGCAACTGAGCAGGAGTTGTTGGCGACGTACCGGCCCCGGCCCGGGCTGCCCTTCTCGTTGGCCACAATCGACGGCCGACTGCGGTTGATGTGGACCACGTTCACTTCCAACCAAATCGACATCGACGTTTCCCACCCGGAGGCACGGGCCTACCTCCTCCAAATCCTCGATCGATTGGCTCAGGCGGGCGTGAACCTCGTACGCCTCGATGCGGTCGGGTACGGGGTCAAGAAGCGAGGGACGTCGTCGTTCATGATTCCCGAGACGTTCGAGTTCATCGAGGGTCTTCGCCGCGAATGCGTGGCGCGGGGCATGACAATGTTGGTGGAGATCCGTGGGTATTTTCGGACGCAGATGAAGATCGCGGAAAAGGTTGATCTGGTCTACGACTTCGCCCTTCCAGCGCTCGTGCTCGATGCGCTGTACACGGGCGATTCCGGCCCGTTGAAGGAGTGGATCGGGATCAGACCGCTCAATTGCGTGACCGTCCTGGACACCCACGATGGGATCGGGGTGGTCGACGTCGGTGCCGATCCCATTTCTGGCGGTCCGGCACTCTTGCCTCCCGCCAGGCTGGATGCATTGGTCGAGCGGATGCACAGCGAGAGTGGCGGTACGAGTCGATTGGCCACTGGCGCGGCGGCTTCGAACCTCGACCTCTACCAAGTCAACTGCACGTTCTTCGATGCACTCGGTGCCGATCCGGTCCGATATCAGATCGCCCGGCTGATCCAGGTACTCCTGCCTGGAGTGCCGCAGATCTACTACGTCGGGTTGTTGCAGGGACGGAACGACGTCGAGCTGTTGAATCGAACCGGTGTCGGGCGGGACATCAACCGTCACTACTACTCCGATGGCGAGCTCGCTGCTGCCCTGGAAGATCCTGCGGTCAGCGAGCTTCTTCACCTCTATCGCTGGCGTAACAATGAACCGGTATTCGGAGGAGATTTCTCGGTCCTGGAAACCGACGATTCTCATCTCTCGATGGTGTGGACAGCGGCTGAGCGTTCGGTCCAGGTCGACATCGACCTCGGTGAGCTGAGTGTTCACACCGTCGTCCAGACCGGGTCGGAGAGGACCGAGTTCTCCGGCCTGGAGTTCTGCCGATGAGCATTCGGGAACTTGTCGTGCTGGGAACCTCGGCCGCAGCTCCAACTCGGCACCGTAACCACAACGGCTACGCCCTCCGCTGGGATGACCAGCTGATCTTTCTGGACCCCGGAGAAGGGTTTCAGCGCCAGTGCACACTTGCGGGAATCGCGATCGCGCGAGGCAACGCGGTGTGCCTCACTCATTTCCACGGCGACCACTGTTTGGGTCTGCCGGGCCTCGTGGCCCGGCGGGACCTGGATCAGTGCCCCGATGTCCTCAAGGTCTTCTTCCCGGCCGAGGGGCAGCAGTATTACGAAAGGCTTCTCACCTGCACGGCCAACGCGCTCGAGGTCAACCTCGATCCTCAGCCGGTTATCGCATGCGAGGAACTACGGCCGGCCGGCACCGTAGGTCACCTCACGGTCGAGGTGGCGGCGCTCGACCACAGGATCCCGGCCCAGGGATACCGAATCAGCGAGCCGGCCAAGCGACGGTTCATCCCTTCAGCTCTACGGGACGCAGGCCTCGAAGGCTCGATCGTTGGGCGCCTCAAGGCCGAGGGCACCGTCTCGGGGCCTCGCGGAACGATCCGCTACGAAGACGTCAGCCGGCGGGTCCCGGGGCAGAGGGTTGCGTTTGTGATGGACACCCGAGTCTGTCCCGGCGCCGCAGCGCTCGCTGAAGACGTCGACCTGCTGGTTTGCGAGAGCACGTTCCTGGAAACTGAACGACAGTTGGCCCACCGCTATCACCACATGACAGCAGCCGAGGCGGGTCGGCTTGCGGCCGAGGCCGGGGTAGGGCAGCTGGTGCTGACGCACTTCTCGGCTCGGTACCCCCATCCGGAGGCGTTTCGTGAGGAAGCCGGGCGGTATCACGACAAGGTCTGGGTCGCCTCCGACTTCGACCGCATCCCCTTCCGCGTCGAAGAGACCCCGTGAGGTGGCTTCTTCACTCGAGAACCTTCACCGGAGCGCGCTGATGCGTATTTTTGGTGGCATGGAACAGCTAGCTGACACGGTGAGTCGCCTCGATGTATCGGCCGGGGTTCGATGAGTCCGGTCCGCGCCGACGTGGAACGGAAGCTCGGTCCGCTTGTTGATCGCGTCGTTGCGCTCGCCGAGATCAACTCTGGTTCGTTCAATCCCGACGGAGTCGACCGTGTCGGTGAACGACTCGGCGACTTCACGGCCACTCTCGAGCCCGACTCGCTCGAGTCGATCGCCGTTGATCCAACCCCGGTGCTTGACGCCTCCGGAATCCGGACCTCTCGTCGAGTTGGTTCCGCCATCAGGGCAACGAAGCGACAGGACGCACCGTTCCAGATCTGCTTGTTCGGTCATCTTGACACTGTCTTTCCCGAGGACCACAGTTTTCAGTCCGTCGTTCGCGATGGTCGGCTCCTGCGTGGCCCCGGAGTGGCCGACTGCAAAGGGGGTCTTGTGATCGCCATGGAGGTGCTCGCCCAGATTGAACAAAGCGAACTGGCCGATCGGATTGGGTGGGAGTTTCTGGTGGTCCCGGATGAAGAGATCGGCTCGTCGGGTTCCAAGCGCTTGTTTGCCGGCTCGGCTTCACGGGCCGACATCGGGTTGGGATTCGAGCCAGCCTTGCCTTCGGGCGGTGTCGCCGGTGCGCGCAAGGGTACGATTACTGGGCACCTCGTGGTCCACGGGACTGCCGCTCACGTCGGCCGAGCCCACAGCGAGGGTCGTTCCGCAATCCTTGCGCTCTCCCAGCTGATCGTGCGCCTGGAGGCCCTCAACGCACACGACGGTGTAACGGCCAACTGCGGACGAGTCTCGGGTGGAGGACCGCTCAACGTCGTCCCGGATCTGGCCGTTGGGAGTTTCAATATGCGCATCGAGGCCGCCCGTCACGAACAACTGGTTGTCGAGGAGTTCGAGTCGGCCGTCGCTGATTGCCCACTCGGGGTTGACCTGGTGTGGGGACCGACCCGTCCTCCGAAGGTGCGAACGCCCGGCTTGGAGCATCTGCTGAGTGTCCTGGCGGCCAGTGCAGCTGACCTCGGCCTCGATGTTCCTGTGGAAGACACTGGCGGCTGCTGTGACGGGAACGACTTCGCGGCCGCAGGTTTGGCCAATGTCGACAGTCTTGGAATTCGGGGCGGATCGATTCACAGCGAGCACGAGTTCGCCGAGATCGACAGCATTCCCGAACGGGTGGCTTTGGTGACTGAGTTGGTACAGCGGATGGCATCGTGAGCGGTTCGGTCGTGTTGCGGCCCGTACGCTCCCAAGACGTCGACTCGATGTGGAAACTCCTCCAAGCAGGTGCTCCAGACACAGTGGGTATGACCTCGCTTCCCGGCTCGCACGAGGGCACCGCCTCATTGGTTGAGCACTCCGGTCGCACGCTGACAGCGCTCGCCACAGGCGAGTTCGAGTTGCCCGCCGGTGATCACGCCCACATTGTGCTGGTGGCCATCGACAACCAATCGGGGGAGGTCCTTGGTACTTCGGGCATGACCTTCAAACAGGATGTCCCGAATCTCGCAGTACAAGTAACGACCAGTCTCGACGGCCTCGGGTTGACAATGCGAAGCAGCTCGGACCCGTGGACTCGCACCGAGTTGAATGCGATCTATGTCGGAGCGGCCGGGCGTGGTCGCCGATTGGGGACGCTGCTGTCCAGGAGTCGGATTCTCTTCATCCATTTGGTCAGGAGTCAGACACCGGCCACGGTGGCTTCACACCTGCGCGGTCGATTCGATCCCGACGGCCGGGCGCCGTTCTGGCAGTGCTTCGGTGCGCGCTTCACACCGTGGAGCGACTCGGTTGAGGCCGAGTCGGCCCTCGCAGCCGGGCCCGAACAAATCGAACAACTTGCGGACCTCGTGCTGCCGCTCACCCCGACCGATCTCGACTCGTTGGGGTTGGTGAATTCCGCGTCGTTGCCGGCATTTCGGATGTTGATGAAGGAAGGACTTCGATCCAACGGCATGTATGACCCGATCGATGGTGGTCCCACTGTCGCCGCGAACATCACCGAAACCTGGAGTGGTCGTCACCGCGTTCATGGGCCCGCCGTCCCCGGTCCTGGTGGGGATGTCGACGCCCTCGTCGCGGTGCCATCGGTTGCACGATTTGCGTCGGTCCGCACCGACATACGAATCGATGAAGAATCCGGGATCCACGTCCGCGCAGACGTTGCCGAGCTGCTCGGTCTTGACCATGGGGCATTGACGACCGCCCTGCCACTGTCCGAGATTGGCGTCCGCAGATGACCGACCTGGCCTGTTTCATCGGTGGCAACTGGATCGCCGGCGCTGGGGAGGCCCTGACCTCCACCAACCCGGTTGATGGCACCGAGCTCTGGTCGGCCACTCAGGCGACGGCTGCCGATGTTGGGGACGCGATCGCAAACGCCCGAGCTTCGCAGCTCGCGTGGGAGACTGCATCGTTGGAGCATCGCAG
This sequence comes from Acidimicrobiales bacterium, assembly GCA_048550155.1. GTDB lineage: Bacteria > Actinomycetota > Acidimicrobiia > Acidimicrobiales > SZUA-35 > JABDIY01. The sequence continues at coordinate 6,449 of JBLYYW010000091.1, forward strand.
CGCCGTACTGACTCGCTTCGCCGATGCGCTGCGAACCGACGGATCGGCTCTTGCCGACGCGATTTCGGCCGAAACGGGCAAACCACGTTGGGAAGCACAGACTGAGGTCTCCTCGGTGATAGGCAAGGTTGCGCTCTCGATCGAGGCTCATGCCGATCGCAATCCGGATGTCACGATCGGTGAAGTTGCTTCGTTGACCCACCGCCCGGTCGGTGTTGTCGGTGTGCTCGGGCCGTTCAACTTTCCTGCCCATCTTGCCAACGGCCAGATCATCCCGGCCCTTCTGGCGGGAAACGCTGTGGTGTACAAACCAAGCGAGCTGACCCCGCTCGTGGCGACCGTCCATACCCGCCTTCTGGTCGAAGCAGGAGTGCCTCCGG
>JBLYYW010000092.1:0-8893 GCA_048550155.1 Acidimicrobiales bacterium
CCCACGAGTTCGTGGAGCGAGCGATGATAGAAATACGCCGACGGGTTGAGGGGGAACTTGACGAGCTCGATGCCGAGGAGAATCTGCCATGGCCGCAACCATCGCGGCCGGTTGACAAACCAGACCTCCCCGCCCTCTCGACGGATGTTGCAGTTCCCGACCACGAAGGCCGGTTCCGATATCTCATCGAAGAGCTCCAGAACGCGGACCAGCACATTCGGTTCGTAGACGTCGGCGGCGGAAGCATTCACCTGACCACGTTCTGCATCATCCATAGATCGATCCTTTTCGACACCAGCCAGGTTGGCTAGCGCGAAAAACGAACTCCCCCAACACAACCCCATGTGCGATGCTTGAATCATGGGTGCCTATCGCCAGTACTGCCCGATTGCTCGCGCATCAGAGATTCTCGCCGAACGGTGGACACCGCTCGTCGTGCGAAATCTCATGTTTGGCGCACACACGTTTTCTGACCTTGCCAAGGGAGTGCCGGCGATGTCTCGCTCAATGCTGATCAAACGCCTCGAACACCTGGAGCGAAGCGGCATCGTAGTGAAGGAACCGAAAGCAACCGGTCCCGGTCACCTCTATCACCTGACGCCGGCCGGAGAGGACCTGCACACCGTGATCACGAGTCTCGGCGTGTGGGGTGAGCGTTGGGTCGACGTCACAACCGAGCATGCCGATCCCGGGTTCGCTCTGTGGGCATGGGCCCAGGTGCAGGTCGATCACAATGCCCTGCCGAAGGAACGCACGGTCGTAGCCTTTGTTTTCCCCGACGAGACTCCGGCAAACCGGTACTACTGGCTGCTCGTTGACCACGGTGAGGCCGAGGTCTGCTACTCCGATCCCGGCGGCGACCCGGACGCAACAGTCACCGCCGAATCGTTGGCATTCACCAACTGGCACCGGGGCTCACTGCGATGGAAGGACGCCATCGGAAATGGAGCGATCGCAATCACCGGTCGAAGAGACGTTGCCCGTGCTGTCCCGTCATGGAATACACACGCTCCGGTTCTCGAACCGACATAACTCTTGGTGGGAGGCCGGGCCCGATCGTGGGTGGCTACCGGTTGGGTCAGCTCCCGCCCACGGACGGCAAGGGCAAGCCGAGGATTCCGGCCGCCTTGTCGATCACGTCGGCATCGACCCAGACCTGGTAGCTCTCGGCGGCCATCAGGTTTCGCGATGAGAAATCACGAGTCCCCCGCTGAGCCAAGTGCCCGACAGCAGACCATGCACCACCTACGAGCGCACCAACCACCAGGTAGGTGAGGATGAGCGCCAAGCCGGACGCTCCTTCTTGTCGCTCCACGAAGAACAGCAACATCAAGCCGATGAACGATCCGAACCAGGCGCCGCTGAGGGCACCGTCACGGAAGGCGGTCACCGCAGTCTTTCGGCCGGTCACGTGCTCGACCCGCCGGAGACGATTCCAGACGATCGAGGTGGCAGCAACCGGGAAGCCCGAATCAGACAGAGTGTCGATCGCCTTCTGGGCGTCTTCGTACTCGGTGTATTCGGCCAGCAGTGTGGGAGGGCCGACTTCGGCGTGTCCATCGGCGGAGCGGGAACTGGGAGACTCTGGTGGCAGCGACATCGGGATCAGCTCAGAATCGTTTGGAGGTCGAGTACCAGCAGAATTGACACAAGGATGATGACGCCAACATTGAGGACGCTCATCGGTTTCTTCCAGCGATGATCTGCAGCCCAGAACCGACGGATGCTGTAGACGTTGAAGTAGATAGCAACCAGGCTGAGCACGACTCCAACCCATGGACCAACGGCCGCCAGCCCCACCAGTGGTGCCACGAAGGGAAAGATCACATAGGTGAGCACGCAACGTGTGGCCGAGATGAGGATGCTCTGGGAAAAGACCTGCTCAGCGTCCTCCGGGGTTGAGACGTCGGTTTCTGGAGCAGCCGCGGAGGACACGAGTGGGGTAGTCATCGATCTCCAGTGTAGAGCTCAGGCTGGCGCCGAGCCTTTTGCAGAACTGTGAAATTGGGCTGGCCGACGCCTCAGGCCGCCGGTGCGTTGGCGTTCTCGGTGAGATCGAGCACGTGCTCTCCCCCGGGACGATCTCCCAGCAAGTGACTTTCGAGCCGGTGGGCCCGGGCGTTGACGACTCGTAGTTGAGTTTCCAGTGATGCGGATCGATCCCGCTCAGCGTCGAGGGCGGAACGCATCTCGGCCAACATCAGTTTGCTGTGACGCTCGCGCTCGGGGAGTTCTTGGAGGTCTGCGATCAGAAGAGCAGCCTGTTCTATCTCGGTGGTGAGCAGCTCGACTTCGGTTTGCCATGCGCCGTCCCGGGCCTCGGCTCGGGCGAGAGCGGCGTCGAGTTCGCGCACCTGATACCTCGTTTGGCGCAACTGTTCCTGACTGCTCTCGATGACCTCGGCCGCTTCGTTGAGTAGATCCTCGAGCTCCGCCACCCTGCTGGGATTTCCCAGGATCGCCTCGGCGGTGGCGGGTTGATACACCTGCTGATCACGTTCGGTCTGGTTGAGCTGCTCGGTGAGATCGGCGATCATCCCTTCGGCCTGACCCCAGGCGGAACGAAGCTGGGCGGCACTCCGTGCCTCATCGGCGAGTTCGGCGACCCGGCGTCGAACCTGATCGAGGTGATTCTCCAGGCTGGAGATTTTGAGGCGCTGCTGTTCGACCAGATCGTCTGCGGCATTCAGCCGGCTGAGTGCGTCGAGAGCTTCGGAGGACTGTTCGGTCACGTGGGCGAGATCGGCTTTGAGCTGATCCACCTGATTCTCCAGGTGGTCTCGCTCAGCCAGGGCATCTTCGAGGTCGGTTGCGAGACGACCCGCTTCGAGCGACTTGGACTCGATCGCAGCGCGCAGATCTTGATTTGCGTGAGCTGCCGATCCGGCTCGATCGAGTTCGTCGGTGAGTTGGGCAAGCTCGTTGCGTGTGTCCCGGAACCGCACTTGCAAGGTGTCCAGTCGCATCGACTTCTCAAGGTCCTGGGCGAGGAGTCGCTGCGTTTCAGCCTCGAGTTGTCGAGCCTGACGCTCGGCGGTCCGGGCCCGACCCCATCGCCATCGCACCCAGCCGAGGAAGAGTCCCAGGAGTGCGGCCAGGCTGACCGGTGCGATCAGGATCGTCGGCCACGAACTGACCTGCTCAATCGCTTCACCTGCGACTCGTTCCACGACGTTCGACGCGGAGTCGGTTTGCACGAAGATCGCCGGTGGTTCGCCGTCGACACTGCGGGCATCACCCAATTCGGGAAGGTACCGGTCGAACGCTGCCGTTGTCCCGACCACGATGGCGCCAATGCCTACGATCAGCGCGGCGGCCAGGAGCCCACGCCACACCCATCGGGCTGGGCTTCGGGATCGACCGGAGCGGCGCGACGTCATCGCCCCCTCGCCTGACACAGCCTCTCGGTCTTGAGACATTCCCTGTTCGGGCTCGGAGTGCTGTTCAGTTTCTTCGGGGGCAAGCACGGAGACCCACGCGTCGTTGCGCTGAATCACTTCGACTTGATCTCCAGCCATCTGAAATTTCTACCACTTGAACAGGGCCAAGTTGGGGACCTACGACGTCAAGTCACACGTCATGAGCCCGTCCAGTTCGGTGACCGTTTCTCGGCGAAGGCACGCGGCCCTTCCTGTGCGTCCTTGGAAGTGAATACCAGCCGAGAATGCTCCTTCTGCGCCTCGTAGAATTCGTCGTCGGTGAGTCCACGGCCGAGGTTGATCAGTTGTTTTGAGGCCGCAACCGCCAGGGGAGCGTTCTGGGCGATGCGCTCGGCCAACTCCATTGCGGTTTCGACCGCTTGGCCTTTTGGACACAGCCGAGCCACCATTCCCAGCGAGAACGCTTCCTCGGCCCGGATCGGCTCGGCGGTCAACGCCATCTCCATGGCGCGTCCATGACCGACTCGGCTCGGCAACCGTAGCAACCCACCCGCCGCGGCGAAGAGGCCGACTCCGACCTCGGGAATTCCCAGTTTCGCACCTTCGCTGGCCACCAAAAGGTCACAGGTCAGGGCCAATTCGAGCCCACCGGCCAACGCAAAACCCTCGATCGCGCCGATGAGTGGTTTCCTGGACCCGTTCCGTATGAAGTTCATCATCGGTCCGAGGTCTTCGCCTCGGGCGAAGGCTTTCAAATCCATTCCAGCGCTGAACCCCCGACCACTCCCGGTGAGGATGCCGACCGTGAGCGCAGGATCGGAGTCCAGCTGCTCGATCGCGGCGACCAGGCCGTCAGTCAGCGCACCATTGATCGAGTTCATGGCTTCCGGACGGTTGAGGGTGATCAACAGCACCCGATCTCTCACCTCGGTGAGCACTGCCTGTTCGGTCGCGTCGCTAGTCATCGCAAGATTCTGCCCGAACGGCACGCGACCCAGAAATCGGTGTTGATGTCCACCCTTGGACAACCTCGATTTGCTACACCAGAACAATGCTGGAGGGAGGATTACTCGACGGATGGGTCGCACTTGTCGGCGGCGCATTGTTGGGTGCGGCAGTTGCGCTGACCTTCGCCTTTTTCCGCTGGCGGTACCGCCGGAAGCTTGTACCCCGGGGTGAGTGGCAGGCGCTTGTGTCGGGTTATGTAGATCTGGAGAACCTGGTGGAAGACGTCAATCGAGAGCGGACCGATTCGCTCGCTGAGATGGCTGCCATGGGAGAACGACTGGAGCAAGCGATTGGCGAGAACGGCCAACTGCGGGCCCGCCTTCACGATCTTGAGGTCCACCTGGAAAAGGTGACGGGCGAGGCGACCACCCTGGTGAACGGTCTACGAGCGAATGAGAAACGTTGGGAGCAAGCCGAGGCCAAACATCGTCGCACCGAACAAGAGTTGGAGAGCCGCAAAGCTGCCCACCAGGACGAGGTAACCCGCCGGCTGGCTCTTCAGGAAACCCTGATGGCCGAACGGGCCGAGGCGGACACGCTGCGCGCCGTCCATCAGGAGCTTGCCGCCCAACTACAGGAGATCAAGGCGACGCCGCCCACGGTGGACCTACGGGAGCGTGAGCCGTCGCCGCGCCGCTGGCGACGAGCCACACGATTGTTCAGCCACTCCCACGGTCAGCTCCCCGACTGACGTCAGACCAGGGGCGGGCGTTGTCCCAATTGTGGTGACCCAGGCCGAGCGCGAGACTTACTCCATGATTCTCAGCACCATGATGGAGCCCCAACTCACGATCAATGCGCTGTTCCGCCACGGACGACAGGTCCACAGCGACGGGCTCGTGCTCACCTACCACGGGTCCGGTGACATCAGGCCCAACACCTTTTCCGAGGTCGCCGACCACGCCGACCAGCTCGCAGCTGCACTGCAGCGTTTGGGGGTCGCCGACGGCGATCGGGTGGGGACGTTCATGTGGAACCACGACGCCCACATGGCCGCCTACCTCGCAATCCCCTGTATGGGTGCGGTGCTCCACACCCTGAACATTCGGCTCTTTCCCGAACAGCTGGCGTATGTGATCAATCACGCCAAGGACAAGGTGATCCTGGTCGACGGTTCGATCGCACCGCTCCTGGCCAAGGTACGCGACCAGCACACCACCGTTGAACACATCGTTGTCAGGGGCGAAGGCGATACAGACGGACTGGGCGAGACACTGGACTACGACGAGCTTCTGAGCGCCGAAGTTCCCGGTTTCGACTACCCCGAACCGGACGAGCGAGCTGCTGCCGCCATGTGTTACACCAGCGGCACCACCGGCAACCCGAAAGGTGTCGCCTACAGCCACCGGTCCACGTACCTTCATTCGCTGGCCAGCCATTCTGCCCAGACGTTGCAGTTCTCACAGCAAGAGCGTGTCCTGCTCATCGTTCCCCAGTTCCACGCAAACGCTTGGGGCATGCCGTACGGAGCGTGGAGTGTGGGCGCCGACCTCGTGATGCCCCAGCAATTCCTCCAGGCGGCACCGCTTGCGGAGCTGATCGAGGCAACCCGCCCCACCATCTCGGGTGCGGTTCCGACCGTGCTCAACGACATCCTCCACAACGCCCCTGACGCCGACCTGTCATCGTTCCGGTACGTGGTGTGCGGCGGTTCCGCGGTTCCCCGCTCACTCATCGAGGGGTTCCGATCGACATTCGATGTCGACATCGTTCAGGCGTGGGGCATGACGGAGACGTCCCCGATCGCTGCGGTGGGATGGCCGCCGCGCGGCGTCGATCGGGCCGAGGACGTTGACTACCGGGTCAAGACCGGCCGCATCGTCGCTGGAGTCGAAGTTCGTATCTGCGATGATTCAGGTACCGCCTTGCCGTGGGACGGCGAAGCCCAGGGGGAGATCGAGATTCGTGGCCCGTGGATCACGGGCAGCTACTTCGAAGACCCCACCGATGAGAAGTTTCATGATGGTTGGCTTCGGACCGGCGACGTCGGTTCCATCGAACCCAACGGGTTCATCCAGATATCAGATCGAGCCAAGGATGTGATCAAGAGCGGCGGCGAGTGGATCAGCTCGGTCGATCTCGAGAACACCTTGATGGGACACCCCTCGGTTCGAGAGGCCGCGGTGGTGGCTGTCCCCGACGACAGGTGGGACGAACGTCCCCTGGCCTGCATCGTGGTTCAAGAAGGGGCCGAGCAGCCAACCGTTGACGACATGAAGGCGTACCTCGACGGCAAGGTGGCCAAATGGTGGATCCCCGAACGCTGGACGTTCGTCCACGAGGTCCCGAAGACCTCGGTCGGCAAGTTCGACAAAAAGGTTCTTCGTAAACAACAGGAACAGGGCGGCCTCACGATTCTCACCTGAATGGATCGTTGACCGAGGCTGGAGCGATGTGATCAATTGGAGACTTCGACCGCAGCGAGAGATACGACGAAGTTGTCGATGAGCCCTTGGGCAAGGTGGGAGACGTCGCCGTTGACCACGATGGAGAAAACGGCTTCGTGTCCGCTCGCCACCGTGAGATACCCCGAGAGCGAGCGACCGCCGATGATGGTCCCTGTTTTTGCCCTCACGTTCCCGGCGGTCTGCGGGCCGGTCAACCGACCGGACAAGGTGCCGCTGCGACCGGCGACTGGCAGGGCGTCATAGAACTGATCAAACCACGGTTGGTCTCGTGCGAGGACCAAGAGCTGTTGCCACTCCCTGGCCGATCGATGGTTGGCTCGGCTCAGGCCGGAACCGTCGCCGTCGTCGCCAACCAGTTCGAGCCCGAGTTCTCCAATCACCTTTCGAATGTGAGCGGTGCCAGTCGAGGTCGATCCATCGTCTCCGTCGATGTACCCGATCTCTCGGACCAAAGCGTCGGCGATTTGGTTGTCGCTGCTGAGCAGCATCGAACGCAGAAGCGTCTCGACCGGGGCCGACCGATGGACCCCAAGTTGAACGGCGTCGGGCGGGGTCCGACCCTCACGCACCTCACCGTCGATTCTCCTACCGGTCGCCGAAAGCTGGCTGGCGAAGCGCCGACCGTTGACAAGAGCGGGGGCGGCAACAAACTCGGGGTCTTTGGTCCACCGATTGTCATCGACCGTGAGCGCCGACAGAGGGCCAACGTAGGTGGGGATGTGCCAGTCCTGCCAGCCGGGCGCCATCGTTGCTGCTTCGAATCGAGACGCATCGATCACAATGTCGGCGAAGGCCGAACCGGCGGCGGTCTCGGCTGCGAGATGTTTCACATCGGCCCAGGTGAGGGTGGGATCGCCCCCGGCGTGGAGGTACAGGTTTCCGCGTGAATCAGTGAGGGTTCGGGTGGTGAACCGGTGATCGGGCGGCAGCAACTCAAGCGCCCCGACCGCGGTGAAGAGTTTCTGGTTCGATGCCGGGAACAGTTCGAGATCCGGGTTGATCGAACCAACCTCGCCGTGACCGTCGACCCAAACAGAAACGCTGATGTCGAGCCCGGCCGCCAGACGATGAGTGGTGATGGTTTCGAAGGCCGGCGAGAACGCTGACCGCACCTCCGATAGCGCCGTCTGGGGTACCGGATCTCTTTCGGCTGCGCTCGTGGTAGATCTGGCTGGCGGTGACGTCGATGTTGTTGTGGTTGACCGCTCAACGACCACGGCCGCGACCATGGGCCTTGGTGCGGCTGCCTCTGCTTCATTTGGCGGCTCGAGACGTAGTGTCCCGATCAGCAGCAGAACGATCAGCCCGAAGCCGGCGGCGCACAAGGACCCCGCTATCAACCCGGACCTGCCCGGACTCCCACCAATCACGAGGACATCAGATCATACTGACGACCACGTGCGGCGTCGGGCTTACCGACCCTCTACCGGCTAGATTCGAGGCCACCATGGACCGACTTCTCCGCGGCATCGCGCAATTCCAGGCCGAGATCTTCCCCCAAATGGCCGAACGCTACGCCGAACTGGCCAGCGGCCAGTCCCCCGAGGTCTTCTTCATCACTTGCTCGGACAGCAGAATCGATCCCTCACTTCTGACCCAACAGCCCCCCGGGGAGCTGTTCGTGACCCGAAACGCCGGGAACATTGTTCCCTCGGCGAACAACCAGGATTTGAATCCCGACGGTCTCGCCGCGGCCCTCGAGTACGCCGTGCATGTCCTGGACATCAAACACATCGTGGTCTGTGGACACTCCGACTGCGGGGCAATGAAGGGCGCTCTGCATCCCGAGGTGCTCGAGGGCTCAGCGTACATTCGCACCTGGATTGAACATTGCAGCGCCGCGGTAGAGTCCCGCGACGATGATCTGGACGAGGTGATCCGCCGAAACGTGCTGCTGCAACTGGAACGTCTCGAAACCTACAGTTTCGTGGCCGAGCGGGTTCGCAACGAGACCTTGAAGCTTCACGGTTGGGTGTACGACATCGGGAGCGGATCCGTGGCCATTCACGACGGCGAGAGCTGGAACTGACCCAACCCGGGCGACCTACCGATCACACGCAACGGCTCCGGTAGCGCCGAACGAGCTCGGAAACAGCG
>JBLYYW010000093.1:0-4258 GCA_048550155.1 Acidimicrobiales bacterium
CGATCCGGCCGATGTCGCCGGTGTGGAGCCACCCATCCCGGAGTACCTCAGCGGTGGCTTCGGGATTGTCGTAGTAGCCCTGCATCACGTTATCGCCCCGTACGAGGATCTCACCGTCATCGCCGATGCGCACTTCGCAGCCGGGCACCGGATGGCCCACAGTGCCAAACCGAAACTTGCCGGGGCTGTTGCAGGTCACCATCGGGGAAGTCTCGGTCAAGCCGTAGCCCTGACATACCAGGAGACCGGCGGCCAGGAAGAACTCCTCGATGGTCGACGAGAGTGGCGCTCCCCCTGCCGAGAAGAAGTTCTTGGGACCGCCGACAGCATCGCGGATCTTGCTGAGCACAAGCTTGTCGGCCACGGCGTGTTCGAGACGCAGTACCAACCCCGGCGTGGTCCCGCTTTCCTTCGTCTCGGCAAAGCGTCCACCGACACTGAGCGCCCAGGTGAAGAGCTTCTTGCGGAGCGGCGAAGCAGCCTCCGCTTTGCTCATTACACCCGCATAGACCTTCTCGTAGAGCCGAGGCACGCTAACCATCGCCGTCGGCTTGACCTCTGGCAGATAATCGACCACTTCCCGAGGATTCGACAGGTAGTAGTTCTGGGCCCCCTGGCTGAAGATGAAGTACGACCAGGTGCGCTCATAGACATGACTGAGGGGAAGGAAACATAGTGATCGATCGTCAGGACCGACATCAAAGAAGGTGTCGACGGCATCCACCTGATGTAGGAAGTTCGAATGGCTGAGCATCACTCCCTTGGGTTCGCCGGTCGTACCGGATGTGTAGATGAGGCTCGCCAAGTGGGTCGTGTCGTACGCAGCTCGCAACGCATCCAATTCCGCGGAATGGTCTGTGCTGGCCCCTAACTCGCACACGCCGGCGAATGTCATCGTGTCCGCACCGCCGTCGCCACTGAGCAGCACGACAGTCTCGAGGTGCGGGCAGCGTGCGGCGACCGATTCGACCGAAGCCAGTTGGCCGGCATCGCCGACGAACACAACCTTGGCACCGGATTGGTTGAGAATGTAGGCAACCTGATCGGGCGTGTTCGTTGCGTAGATGGGAACCGTCACCGCGGAGATGGTGAGTGCGCCGAGGTCGGCGATCGCCCACGCCGGCCGGTTTTCCGAGAACAGAGCCACCCGATCACCAACGGTGACCCCCAACTCCAAGAGGCCGCCGGCAACCTCGGAGACCTTGCCTGCCATCTCCCCGTAGGTCATCCTTTCCCAACCAGCGCCGTCCTTCCAAAAGAGTGCGGGCCGATCCCCGAATCGGTTTACGGTGCTGCGGAGGACCTCCGCAAGATGGCGTGTAGTCATCGTTGGTTTCTTTCCGACTGGCGAATGGAATTCATGGCCGTCGGGAACTGCGACGAGGACCAAGAACAACCCGATCGTACCTTCACCATCGGAATCGGAGACATCGAGAGATTTGGAGACTCCGGCTGCGCGGGGAATGCACGGAGATCCCACGAACTATCCTGGATGCCCCAGTCGAGAAGCGGAGAAACTCACATGAATAGCATCATTTCGTATCACCGACCCGCAACGCTCGACGAGGCGATCGGGTTGCTGGCCAGAACCGATGTCACCACGACCGTTCTCGCCGGAGGCACCGCGGTCAACACCATCGATCTTCCGGCCAATACCGAGGTGGTTGACCTGCAAACAGCCGTCGCCGCAGGTATCTCCCGTAGCGGAGACCGAGTCGGTTACGGCGCCATGACGCGGCTTCAAGACCTCATCGATCACGACGACACGCCGCCCCTGCTGACGGCTCTTGCCAAGCGGGAGGGCCCCAACACACTGCGCAACGCTTCCACCGTCGGCGGAACCGTTGCCGAAGGAGACCCAGAGAGTGAACTCCTGGCTGGGCTCCTTGTTCATGAAGCGCTGGTGACCGTTGCCGACTCGTCGGGATCCCGTGACCTCGCTCTCGAAGCTCTTCTCTCCGACTTCTCTGTGCTTGATCGGGCAGTAATCACCAACGTCTCCGTGGCTATCGGTGGAGCGACTGCTGCCGAGCGCACGGGGAGGACGCCCGCCGATACCTCGATCGTGGCCGCGGCGGGCCGTATCGTCGCCAGCGGTCTTCGCATCGCCCTGACTGGTGTGGCCGCCACCCCGGTTCTCGTCAACATCGACAGCATCTCATCGCTCGAGCCGCCTGCCGACTTCCGCGGAACGAGCGAATACCGCCGTCAACTTGCTGAGGTACTCGTCCAACGAGTCGTCGACCAACTCGGAGGTGCCGCATGAACATCAACCTCACGGTCAACGGGGACCAGCGCACCTACGAATGCCAGCCACACGAATCGCTCCGTGCAGTGCTGCGCCGCGAAGGGTTCTTCAGCGTCCGCTTCGGGGCCGAGACCGGCGAGACCGGAGCCGATGCGATTCTGCTCGACGGTCGGCTTGTCTCATCTGAGGTCATGCTGGCGGCCCAAGCCGATGGGCACGCCGTCGAGACACTCGAGGGCTTGAATCTGCCGCGGGGTCTCCACCCCATCCAGGAAGCATTTGTGTCCAGCGGGGCGATCCAGTCGGGCTACTCAACACCCGCAACCATCCTCGCCGCCAAGGCGCTAATCGACTCCAATCCGAATCCCACCGAGGCTGAGGTCCGGGACGCCCTCTCCGGGATCCTGGATAGGGAGACCGGTTATCTGCGCCCGGTCCACGCCGTGTTGCGGGCTGCCGCCATGCTGCGGGGCGAGAAGCCGGAACCGGTTGAACCCGCCCTAGTGGAACCGCTGGTGCCGCTCGGCGGGACTCCGGATATGTCCGCCGTCAACCCCGCTCTGAACCTCGACCCGTTGGCGCCACGTGTCGTTCCCAGCCCCGAGGTCCCCGAAACCAATGTCGTTGGGAAGCCCGAGCGCAAGGTTGATGCGGTGAAGCTGGCCAAGGGGAACCCAGCTTTCGTCGATGACATCGAGATGCGGGGGATGCTGTACGCCAAGATGCTCTACAGCCCGCATGCACACGCCCGTATCGTCGCGATCGACGACTCCAAGGCACGCTCGCTCCCCGGGGTGAAGGCTGTTCTGCATCACGAGAACGTTGCCAGGGTCCGCTACGCCTCGGGCGGACAGAGCTACCCGAACCCGCTTCCCTACGACCAGGTGAGCTTTGACGACAAGGTTCGGCATGTCGGTGATCGGGTCGCCGTTGTCGCCGCCGAAAGCATCGAGATAGCCGAAGCAGCAGTCAAGCTGATCGAGGTCGAATATGAGGTGCTGCCCGCGGTCTTCGACGAGAACGAAGCCATCTCAGGAAACGCACCGATCATTCACGATGAAGACGAGATGGAAGGCGCCCACGACCCTGCCCGCAACATCGTGACCCATATCGACGCTGAGGTGGGCGATATCGAAGCCGGTCTCGCCGCCGCGGATCGGGTCTTCGAGCGCACTTTCCGGGTCCATCAGGTGCAACAGGCACCGATCGAGCCGCATATCGCTATTGCCTGGCTGGACAGCGACGAGCGTATGGTCATCAGGACCTCCACCCAGGTGCCTTTCCACGTACGACGCATGGTCGCTCCACTGCTCGGAATGCCGGTTCGTGACATTCGTATCGTCAAGCCCCGCATCGGTGGTGGCTTCGGCGTGAAGCAGGAGATGTTGATCGAGGACATCGTCGGACACCTCGCCATCGCGACCGGTAAGCCGGTCCGTCTGGAACTCAACAGGCAGGAGGAGTTCGTCTCGAGCCGGACCCGTCATCCGCAAACGATCACGTTCACGACCGGCGTGTCCAACGACGGCACGCTTGTCGCACAACGGATGCGGACCGTCGGCAACACCGGTCCCTACGGAACCCACTCGCTGACAGTGCAGATGGTGAGCGGCCTGCGTGGTCTCAGCACCTACAACTGCCCCAACAAGAAGTTCGATTGCGACGTTGCCTACACCAACACCCCGGTGGCCGGCGCCTATCGCGGCTATGGGGCTCCGCAAGCATTGTTTGCGCTCGAATCGCACATGGACGACATCGCTACCGAACTGGGTCTGGATGTTCTCGAGTTCCGTCGCAAGAACTGGACCAAGGTCGGCGACCCTCTCGATGTAGCAGCCGAACTGGGCGAAGGCGCCGCGGAGATGAAGTTCATCCCGGTGGTGACATCCAGCGGTATGGACGAGTGCGTCGTGCAGGGCCAACGTGCAGTCGCCTGGCACCGTCGTAACGACCCCGCTTGGGTGCAACCGGCCGATCGACCCAATATCCGACGCGGGCTTGGGTTTGCAA
>JBLYYW010000094.1:0-3891 GCA_048550155.1 Acidimicrobiales bacterium
CCGGGCGGGAAAGGGTCAGGTGGCCGGGTTGTAGGTGTTCGGACCAATCGAGGCGACGTGGGTGCCGACGTGGTGCTGAACTGCACCGCAGGCTGGGCCTCGATCATCGCCGACATGGCGGGCGTGAGTCTGCCGATCACGACCCACCCGCTACAGGCTGCGGTCACCGAACCGGTCAAGCCGTTCCTGCCCACGGTTGTGGTCAGCGGATCGTTGCACGTGTATGTGAGTCAAACCGATAGAGGCGAGCTGGTGTTCGGGGCGTCGGTCGATCCCTTTGCCACCTATTCAATGCGGGGTTCGCTCGACTTCACCGAAGAGCTCGCCGCACACGTCCTCGAGCTCATGCCCGGGATTTCCCGGATGCGACTTCTGCGCCAGTGGGCGGGGTTGTGCGACATGACTCCCGACTACTCCCCAGTTATGGGTTTCACGTCGGTCAAGGGGTTCCTGTGTGACGTCGGCTGGGGAACGTACGGCTTCAAGGCGGGACCCGTCAGCGGCGAGCAGATGGCCGAGTGCGTGGCAACCGAGCGCACCCCTGAATTGCTCAGACCGTTCTCGTTGGATCGCTTCACGGCTGGAACGCTGGTGGGCGAAAAAGGTGCGGCGGCGGTGGGTCACTGATGCGCGACGCGCCCCGTCGCCTGCCTGCTCAGCCGGGTGAGGTCATCGATCGAACCTCTCCGCTCAAGTTTGTATGGAACCGAAAACGGATGACCGGTTTTGCGGGAGACACCATCGTGTCGGCGGTCAGCTCCAACGGCCATCGGGTCTTTTCCCGATCGATGAAGTATCACCGGCCACGAGGCGTGCTCACCGCCGACTACTGGGATCCCAACTGCCTGGTTCAGGTGGGCGACGAACCAAATGTGCGGGCAGGACATCGGCTGGTTGCTGATGGTATGAAAATCGAGCCGCAGAATGTCTGGCCCACGCTCGACTTCGACCTGAAGGCGGTCAATGACCGCATCGGTCGGTTTCTCACCGCCGGGTTCTACTACAAGACCTTCATGAACCCCGCGCCGGTGCGGCCGGTCTATGAGAAGGTGCTTCGCTCCTTCGCACCCGGCGGGACAGTCGATCTGGAGGCCCCGCACCCACGGTTCGACAAGCGATATGCTCACGTCGACGTGCTGGTTGCAGGAGCGGGTCCCGCCGGTCTCTCCGCCGCTGTGGCAGCTGCGGAACGAGGCGCCTCGGTGATGCTTGTCGAGCACACGCACCACCTTGGAGGCCACCTGGTGTGGGGCGATGCAGCCGATCGCCGCTTGCGGGATGAATTGGTCGCGGCTGCTTCGGTGCACCCCAATATCGAGATACTCACCGATTCCACCGTGACGGGAAGATATGAGGACAACTGGTGCGCAGTCAATCAACGCACTCTCGATCATGCGGTCGAAGCGCTGATCAAAGTTCGGGCCAAGTCGCTCGTGGTTGCTGCTGGCCTGATCGAGCGACCGTTCGTGTTCGAAGGCAACGACCGGCCTGGCGTGATGCTCGGCTCAGCTGCTCGGCGACTCATCAACATGTACGCCATCAAGCCCGGAGAGCGCGCTGTAGTGCTCACAGCCAACGCAGAGGGCGATGCCGCAGTTGCCGACCTCGAACGGGCCGGCGTCGAGATCGCGCAGGTCGTCGATGCTCGGGCCGATCAGACCGTCTTGTCAGCGGCCGGGTCCAAACAGCTGTCGTCGGTGACCCTGGGCGACAAGACCACCGTTGCTGCCGACCTGCTGGTCACGTCGATCGGCTGGACCGCTCCCACCAGCCTCTTGAACATGGCTGGTGACCGACCCGTCTACCAGCCTCGCGCTGCGAGGTTTGTGCCTCAAGCCCCTCCGGAAACAGTGCTTGTCACCGGTGGGTTGGCAGGGGATGGGACTCGGGAACAGTTGGTGGCGCACGGTGTTGCGACCGGCCGGCTCGCGGCGGACCGGGCAGCGGTGATCGGCCATCGGCTGCGGTCGCTGACGCCCAGGGCTCGTCGTCCCGACGATCGTGAACCGCCGTGGCCCGCTGACTCAAGGGCTCGGTTGGGACTGGACCCTCACCCGGCCCTGTTTCGTTCCTCCACCCACGGCATCGTTGACTACAGCGAGGATGTCTCGTCGAAGGATCTGCTGGCTGGGGCGGGCGAAGCCTACGACTCGGTGGAGCTGCTCAAGCGCTACACCACAGCCACCATGGGCCCCGAACAGGGGAAACTGGAAACGGTGAACACGGTCGCGATCTTGGCCGAACACCGGGGCGAGACCATCGCCGAGGTGGGAACCACCGTCTGGCGACCGCCCTACGCTCCGGTGTCGCTCGGCGCTCTCGCAGGTCGATCATTTGATCCCGTTCGCTACAGCGCTCTTCAGTCCTGGCACGACCGGAACAACGGGAAACGAATGGTTGCTGGACAGTGGATCCGCACCGAACACTACGGAAACCCCAACGATGAGGTTCGCAACACCCGGACCAACGTGGGACTCATCGACGTGACCCCGCTGGGAAAGATGTTCCTCACCGGCCCAGACGTACCGAAGCTTCTCGAACAGTTGTATGTCAATCGTTGGGACAGCCTGGATGTGGGGTCGGTTCGTTACGGACTGATGGTTGCCGAAGACGGGGTGGTCATGGACGATGGCGTGACCGGACGTCTCACCGAAGACACCTGCTTCATGACAACAACAACCGGGGGAGCCGGTCGGGTCTACGAGTGGGCCGAGATGTGGCTGCAGACCGAGAAGCCCGACCTTCGGGTGTTCGTCGATCCTGTGACAGCCGGCTACACGTCGATCAACGTCGCCGGGCCGAACTCACGAGATCTGCTCAGCCGTCTCACCGAAGGCATCGATCTCGGCAACGAGGCCTTTCCCTACATGCGGGTCAGGAAGGCGGTTGTCGCCGGGGTTGGTGAATGCATCATCTGGCGAATCGGCTTCACCGGCGAGCTGTCGTATGAGGTCCACGTTCCATCAGGGGCCGGCCTTCACGTGTGGACCCAGCTTTTGATTCACGGGGCCGATCTCGGGGTGGCACCCTTTGGCGTGGAGGCTCAGCGGATCATGCGGCTGGAGAAGGGCCATTTCATCGTGGGCCAGGACACCGACGGCTTGACGAAAGTGCCGACGACTGGACTGTCCGGCTTGGTCAAGTTGGACAAGGCCGATACCGCCGGCAAGCCTGAACTGGCGTGGGCGGCGGACGATCACCTGTCTCAACTCCTTCCGGCGCTGGTTTTGCTCCAACCCACCGATCCGGCCATCGTGCCGGCCGAGGCCTGTCAGATCGTGCGCGCCGGGACCAACGAGATCTTGGGGAGGATCACCTCGTCCCGGTTTTCCCCCACCTTGGAGCGATCGATCTGCATGGGCCAGGTGGATGTCTCGGTGGCCGCGCCTGGTACGGAGGTGACCATCGTGCTCGTCGACGGTGAGCGAACAACCGCCACGGTCTTGGCTGAGCACGCGTTCTTCGATCCCGAAGGAGTGAGGGCCCGTGGCTGACCTGAGGCCTTCCATCGTGTCGCAGATAGGAACCTTTGGAAAGGGGTCGGCCCGGCTACGACTCACCGATGCATCCGAGCTGTCGAAGGTGATCGTCAAAGGGGCGCCGGACACGAATCTGACAACCCAGCTATCGGCGATCGCCCCCGGTCGGAGCGCCTCGCGGCGCACCGTGCGGATCGGGTCGGTGCGCCCCCACGAATGGCTGTACCTCGGACCGGTCGACGCCGTTGCGGCAGCAGTCGCAGATCTTGACCTCTCCGGTCACACCGCGGTTACAGATGTGACCCATGCCCGGTCTGCGATTCGGATCACCGGCGCAGCTTCGATCGATCTGCTGCAACGGTGTTGCTCGGCCGACTTCGGTGATGCAATGTTTCCCGACGAAGCGATGGCC
>JBLYYW010000095.1:0-9065 GCA_048550155.1 Acidimicrobiales bacterium
CGTACTTGGCGATCTCCATCGAGACGCCGTCGATGTCGAAGGCGAAGGTGACGAAGGCGATCCCGCCGGCAATGCGGTCTCTCAATTCCCCCGGTGAAGGAACGACAGGATGGCGGGCCAAGTCGTCGAGTACGCCGCTGATGCCCTCGCCGGCGTCAACATACCGCTTCTTGATGTCATCGATTTGGTTCACAAATCCCCCATACAATCGTCCAATCTTTCACCACCTATGCGCCGGTGGGCAATTCGCCTCCACTAAGTTCTACCCGGTCGACACCGATAGCGCGTTATGAGAATTGGGATCGTGATTGGCCGCATCGGCGGCATTGACGGCGTCGCGCTGGAAACGGAGAAGTGGATTCACGTTCTTCGGGACCTGGGTCATGAGGTCTTCGTGCTCACCGGCGAACTGGAAGCACCCTGTGCAGGAGCAACCCTGCTACCCGAATTGGCGTTCTCTCACCCCGACAACGACCGGGAGCAGGACGATGCGTTCTTCGTGCAGGATGCGGATGAGGCAGAGCTGCTCGACTTCCTTGAAAAGGGTGCCGACTACATCGAACGTGAAGTGCTCCGGTGGATGAACGAAATCGGCATCGACCTGCTGATCACCCAGAACTGCACCGTACTGCCCTGCCACCTGCGGATGGGCATGGCGATGAAGCGGGTGATCGAACGCACCGGCATACCCACCATCGCCCACGATCATGACTTTCCGTGGGAGCGGGGCGACCGCTACAAGAGCCGGTACCAGGGTGTGAACGCCATCATCGACGAGTGTTTCCCCCCGGACCTCCCCAACCTGACCCACGCGGTGATCAACTCCCATTGCCAGGATTCGCTGCGTCGGGAACGCAACATGCACGCAACGGTGATCCCCAACGTGATGGACTTCGAGGCGCCCTACGGTCAGCGGGACAACTTCAACCGCAACCTGCGGACTGAACTGGGCCACAACGCCGATGACATCCTGCTCTTTCAGGTCACACGAATCGTGCGCCGCAAGGGCATCGAAACAGCCATCGAGCTGATCGAGCGGCTTGATGACCCGCGGATGAAGCTGATCATCACCGGCACCGCCACCGATGACCATCTCGAGGGCTACCTCCATGAGCTGGAATCCCGCGCCGCCAAGCTGCCCCGTCCTGGCCAGGTGCAGTTCGCCGGCAGCCGGTTCGCCAACGTGCGGGTCAGCCCCAACGGCAGCCGCCCTGTGTTCTCTCTGTCCGATGCGTACGCCCACGCCCACGCCCTGACCTACTTCAGCACCTACGAGGGTTTCGGCAATGCGTTCGTCGAGGCTCTTGCGGCCCGGGTCCCGATCTTTGTGAACAACTACAAACCCGTCTACTGGCCCGACATCGGTTCGTTGGGCTTCAAGACGGTTCAGATCGAAGACAACGATCTCACCGATGATGCGGTGGAAGAGATTCGAGCCGTCCTCACCGATGCGGACCGACGGGCCGACATCGGCGATTTCAACTTTGAACTGGGCCGGAAACACTTCTCCTACCGGGTGTTGTCCGAACTCCTGGAACCCCTGCTGCCCTAGCCCTCGAAGGGGACTGCGACGGGCGGTGACCGAGGTCACCGCCGAGTCGCTGCTGAGTTGAGTAGCGTCCGCCCGATGACCGGACTGGATTCGTCTGGAGCGGACACCGCAAGCGGGTCCCGAGCGCAGACTGCGCTCAAGCTGCTCAACGTGGCGCCCGGTGTCAGGGATGACGCCGTCGCCATCGTCAACGGCCTGTTTGGTGACGATCTGGAGGATCGAAACTCATCCCTCGCCACCGCGATGACGATTCGGGCCGGCGACACCGTGCTTCCGCTCGATCGCGACACCTTGCCCATCGAACTCGCCGATCTACCCAGGGTGAGCCAACGAATCTGTGTGCTGGTACACGGATTGATGTCGACCGAGTCGATCTGGCAGTTCCCCAACGACGCCGCCACCAACTATGGGACGTTGCTGGCCCAGGATCACGATATGACCGTGCTTTCACTGCGCTACAACACCGGTCGCCACATCTCCGTCAACGGGCGAGAACTCGCCCACGTCCTCAACGCATTGATGCGAGCCTGGCCGGTGAAGGTTCGAGAGATCAACCTGATCGGCCACAGTATGGGAGGGCTCGTTGTCCGGTCCGCATGCCACTACGGTCGTGCGATCTGGCCCCTGGGGCGACGACTGCCGGTGGGTCGCCGCTGGACAAGCAAGCTTCGTAGGGTTGTTCTGATTGGAGTCCCCAACGACGGTGCCGGTCTGGAGGCGTTCGTCAACACCGCCAGCGCAGCCCTCTGGGCGTTCCCGCTACCGCCGACCCAGTTGCTGGGGCTGGGGCTCGACCGGCGGAGCGCAGGGATCAAGGACCTTCGGTTCGGTGCGATCCACGACGAGGACTGGGCCGAACAGGACCCTGACACCCGCCATCGGATCCACCCCCACCGTGCTCACAAGCTACGCCGCACCGATCACCTGCTGATATCCGGCACCGTGACCGGTGATCCTGACCATCCGGTGGCCCGACGCCTGGGTGATGCACTTGTGTCGTCGTCGAGCGCGGCCGGGCACGTCCAGGAGGGAGAGCTGTTTCCGGGCTCGGCGATACGGGTGTTTCCCAAGCTCACCCACAATGTGCTGGCCCACCATCCCGATGTGTACGACGCGATCGCCGACTGGTGGTAACTGCCGACCGTTCAGTCGTCCAGTCCGGGGGAGCGGGCCATCACCCGGGCGACGGGCCGGAGCGCCATCCAGTCCTGCTCTGACGGGCGATGTTTTTTGGGCTCGACCAGAGAGGGGAATTCCGCCAGCGGCGTGAACCGTATCTTGCCGTGCCGAAGCCCGACCATGGCGTCGACCGGAGCGTCCGACATCGCCTGCTCGATGAGATGTTCGATGCTCGCCGACGCCAGGCGGGTGGCTTGGATCCGATCGAACGGTGATGGATCGCCTCCCTGCTGTACGTGACCCAGGATGGCGCCCCGGACATCGAACAGTCCTTCGCCCTCCCGCTCGAACAACGACTTGATGAACTCGGTGGTGTACACGGGGTCGCTGTGTTCACTGCGGATGACGAGACCGAGACGCTTGCCCTGTTCGAAGTCTTCCTTCAGGTCGTCGAGATCTGTCTTGAGATCGGCCAGCGAGATCCCTTCCTCGGGGAGGTAGACCCGCTCGGCCCCGGTGGCAAGCCCGCTCAGCAGCGCCAGATACCCCGAGTCCCTACCCATCACCTCGACCACGAAACTCCGCCGCGACGCAACCGCGGACTGTTTGATCTTGTCCACATCGTGCATGATGCTGTTCAACGCAGTGTCGGCTCCGACGCTCAACTCTGACGCCGGGAGGTCGTTGTTGATCGAGGCCGGCAAGCAGACGATGGGGATCTTCAGCGCGGGGTGATGCTCGGCGTGGGCCCGGAACTCGAGTGCTGACTGATAGCCGGCCCAGCCTCCGATCATGAGGATTCCGTCGATCTTGTGGGCCTCCACCTGGGCTGCGACGTCGGCCAGCATCTCGGGGTCTGCCACCGAACGGCTGGTGCCCAGTTCGGCCCCGCCACGGCCCACCCAGCTGCTGACGGTCATCCACTCCATTTCCTCGATAGTGCCTCTGGAGAGCCCCCGGAACCCTCGTTTGACAGCGAGGACTTCGTGACCCATTTCGATGCCGATGCGACTTGCGACCCTGATCGCGGTGTTCATCCCCGGTGCTGGGCCTCCACCGTGGAGCAGCGCCAGACGGAGTCGTCGTTGTCCGGGCGTTGGTGGGTGGGGGTGAGCGCGAATCATGGTGCGGATGAGCTTGAACGAGTCGACGAAGCTGCCACCCCGCATTTCCATTGCCTGCTCGTACTGGTGGGCGGCGATGAGAGAAGCCACGGACCTGGTCTTGGCCACACTGTCCATCAACGGCGAGCTCACGATCTTGTGCCCACGGATGCCGATCAGCTGCGGTTCGGGATCCGACGATGACGTGAGGTGTTGCACCGCGGCGTAGCCCAGAACCGTGCTGAGGTAGCGGTCGAACGCACTGGGGGCACCACCCCGTTGGACGTGCCCCAGGATCGTCACGCGGGTGTCCTCGCCGCTTCGCTCCTCCAAGATCTCCTTCACATGTTGAGCGGTGATCGGGTTGCCGTGCCGGTCGTGGGCTCCCTCAGCCACGATCACGATGTTGGCGCGGCGGCCGATGGCCCGACCTGCTTCCAGTATCCGGCACATCGTCTCACCCCATTCGTCGGTGTCGGGGGGACTCTCGGGGATCAGCACGAAGTTGGCACCGGTGGCGACCGCGCTCATGAGGGCCAGGTAGCCGCAGTGGCGACCCATCACCTCGATGACGAAGGAACGCTGATGGCTCGATGCCGTGCTCTGGATCGCATCGATCGCCTCGGTGATCCGATGCAGCGCGGTGTCTGCACCGATCGTCATGTCGGTACCGAACATGTCGTTGTCGATCGAACCGACCATGCCGACGATGGTCAGGCGAGGGTGCGCTTCGGCGTCTGCCTTGGAGATCTCACCCAGTTCAACCAGCTCGTCCAGCAACTCGGACCACTCGTCACGAAAGATGCTGGCACCGGTGAGACTGCCGTCGCCGCCGATCACCACGAGAGCATCGATTCCTCGTTCCACGAGGTTGCGAGCTGCCTGCCTTCGGCCCTCTCGGGTGCGGAATTCCTGGCACCGGGCAGTACCCAGCACCGTGCCCCCCTGGTAGAGGATGCCGCCCACGTCGGCCGATGTCGCCGGTCGCAGGAGATCGCCACCATTGACCAGACCTCGGAGCCCCTCGTAGACCGCGAAGACTTCGAGGCCGGCATCCAACGCGGTTCGGACCACGGCTCGGACGGCCGGATTCATGCCGGCGGCATCGCCACCGCTGGTCAGAACAGCGATTCGCGACGTTCGGTGCGGTGTGGTGAGCATCAGCGCCTCCAGGTCAAGGGAACGGACAAGCAGACTGGTCGCAACCTCACGCCGACAAGGCTAGTGGTGCCGGTCAGGATGCACCCAAGGGCAGCGTGAGCTGGTCGGCCAACTCACCGAAGTCGGCCACGAAAAGGTCGGCTGCTGGATAGGTGGGGGCGTAGGTCAATCCCGGCCGGCTGATGAAGGCGGTCCGAAACCCGACGGCTCGTGCGCCGGCAAGATCCCAGTCGTGGCACGCGACCATCCACATCTCGCCCGCATCAACCCCGGCTACTTCGGCCGCGTGCAGATAAGGAGCGGCCGCCGGTTTGTAGGCCGACACCGAGCCGACAGAGACGATGTGGTCGAACAGCTGTGTGAGCCCTGCGGACGCACACTGCGATTCGACGCTGGCCTGGTCCGAGTTGGTGAGCGCCATGGTGGAGTGCCCTGCATCGCGCAGACGTTCCAGTCCCGAAATGACGTCGGGATAGGGCTCCAGCCGACCGAATGCCGCCGCGACCTCTGACCATTCATCGCCGCTTTCCGCGGAACCTTCCGCGTCGAGCACGGCAACCAGGGCATCACGGGCGAGAGTGCCGAAACCGATGAACTCCATGTCGGTCGCGGTCACGGTCATCGACAGTTGGAGTAGTTTCTGAAACCAGACGGTGAAGCCACCGGCCTCACCGGCTACGAGGTCGAGCGCTTCTCGTACGGGCGCCAGATTCAAGGTTGTTTCGTTCATGTCGAACACGAGCATGGCTCGAACCTACCCCAGATCCCGATCCGGTAGCTAGAACGAACGCTCTTAGTCTCAGCACCTTTACATGTTGCATGGCAGCACATTCAAATGCTGTGGAGTGCTACGGTGAGTGTATGGAGAGTTCGCCATTCCCGCACCAAGGTCCGCTTGCCGCCGAACAAGTGCGAGGCCGGGAAGACCTGATCGCAGATTTGCTCGAGCGCGCTACGTCGAGGCGGGTGACGGCGTTGTTGGGGCCGCGACGATTCGGCAAGACGAGCGTGCTCCGCAAAGTGGAAGCGCTGCTCGATCAGGCGAGCGTCGGTGTCATCTGGATCGACCTCTACGCGGTGCGATCCACTGCCGATCTGGTGGTCCGGATCGATGAAGGACTGGCCAACACCGGAGGCAATGCCGGTCGCCACCTCCGATCGGTTGCCACGTCGGCGTCGGTCAACCTCGGAATGTTCAAGCTGGAATTCTCCAAACCGGCGGCACAACGTCCCGACCCCGATGGGTCGCTGCACATCGTGCTCGACGTTCTGGTCAAGGCCGCCCTGGCAGGCCCGACGGTGGTGGTCATCGATGAGTTCACCGGGCTCAACGCAGTGGAAGGGGCGGCGGGGCTGCTGCGCACCAAACTTCAACATCACGTGCAGGACATCGGCCTCCTGTTCGCCGGTTCCGAACCCACAGCCATGGCGGCGATGTTCAGCGACATGCACCAGCCCTTCTACGCCCAGGCTGATCTGGTCGAGATCAAGCCGTTCAGTGCGGCTGAGTGGAACCAGATCGTCGAAGCAGGATTCGCTTCAACCGGCGACGAAGCCGGTAATCTCGCGGCCCACATTCACCAGTTCACCGGCGGTCATCCGTACCGATCCATGCAACTGGCCGACAGTGTGTGGCGATCGGTACATCTCGATGGAACGCCCGCCGCTGAAGCTTGGGGTGAGGGACTCCAGCAGGTGCGGGCCTCAACCGGCCCCACCATCGAGATGTTGTTCAGCTCGTTCACCGGAGCCGAGCAGTCGGTGCTGAGAGCCCTCGCCGGCAACCGGCCCATGTTCGGGGGTTCGCTGGACCTGTTCGGTTCGTCGTCGGGGGGAGTGGCAGCCGCCCGGGATCGGCTGGTTGCCAACGGAACCCTCGACCGGGACCAGGCAATCGTCGACCCGTTGCTCGCCGACTGGATCAGAACCCGGTTTGCGTTGTGACATGGCGGCGGGCCGATCTGATGGCTGGGGACCTCCGGCTCTAGCGCAGTCGAGGTCGATCCTCGAGACTTCTCAACGACGACACAGGAGAGGACCCCATTGAGAGCGATCGTCCACGACCACTACGGCGACCCCGACGTGCTTGAACTGAGAGACCTCGAGCTGCCGTCGGTTGAGGGTGACCAGCTGCTCGTCAAGGTTCATACCGCGTCGGTCCATCCCGGTGACTGGCTCATGATGATGGGCCGACCTTTGCTGTTCCGGCCGGTGTTCGGTCTTCGTGGGCCCAGAAAACGGATACCCGGGTTCGATTTCTCCGGGACGGTTGAAGCAGTGGGTCCTGAAGTCTCGATGTTCGCTCCCGGCGACGAGGTCTTCGGTGATGCCTCGGGTGGAAGCTGTGCGGAGTATCTGTCGGTTCCAGAATCCAAGGTCGTGAGGCGGCCCCCCTCGCTCGGTCTGGATCAGGTGGCGGTCATTCCGGTGTCCGGAACTACTGCGCTCAAGGGGCTGCGAGACGCCGGGCAACTCACAGAGGGTCAACATGTGTTGATCAACGGGGCCTCAGGCGGAGTCGGCACGTTCGCAGTGCAGATCGCCAAGACCCTCGGCGCCGAGGTGACCGGCGTGTGTGGCACAGGCAATGTTGAGCTGGTTCGAGAGATCGGCGCCGATCATGTCATCGACTACACCAGCGACGACTTCACACAGGGAACGGCTCGCTACGACCTCATCCTCGACAACGTGGCCAACCGATCTCTTGCCGACTGCAGACGGGTTCTGACCCCGGGCGGGAAGCTGCTCACAAACAATGGAACGTCGGGCAATCGGTGGATCGGCCCTCTCGGGCGGATGGCTGCTGCGGCGACCCTTTCGCTGTTCGTTCCGACCCAGGGCCGTCCTTTCTACGCCCCGGTCACCACACAGGACCTGGTCGACCTCACCGAACTGATCGAGGCGGGCTCGCTGGTGCCGGTGATTTCACAGACGTTCGGTCTGGAGGACACGGCGCAGGCGATGCGCCTCATCGGCGAAGGTCACGCCGGCGGAAAGGTCGCCATCACCATCTGACCGGCGAGGGGTTGGTTTTCAACTCTCGGTATCGAACAGCAGCGCAGGGGTTTCGAGGACTCGCTTGATCTTCTGAACCAAGATGGCGGCGTCCCAGCCATCGACCATGCGGTGATCGAAACTGGAGGAGAGATTCATCATCTTCCGGGGCTGGAACGCTCCATCGCGCCACACCGGCCTGGTCTCCATCTTGTTGACACCGATGATGGCGACCTCGGGTGGGTTGATGATCGGCGTCGTTGCCACACCACCCAAGGCTCCCAGCGACGTGATGCTGATCGTGGAACCGGTCAGCTCGGCACGGGTGGCCGATCCGTCCCGGGCGGCGGAGGTGACACGGCCGATCTCGGCGGCAAGACCCCAGACCCCTAGGGCTTCGCAGTGCTGCACCACCGGAACCCTGAGGCCGTCGTCGGTTTGGGTTGCGATGCCGATGTGAACCGCTTCGAAGGTCGTCAACATCTCAGATGCGTGGTCGTAGTGGGCGTTGATCCCGGGCTGGTCGGCCAGTGCGATGACCATCGCTCGGGCCAGGAACGGCAAGATCGTGAGACGTACGCCCCGTTGGTCGGACTGCTGATTGAGCTCGGCCCGAAGATGCTCCAGCTCGGTCATGTCGATGTCGTCGACGTAGGTGATGTGGGGGATCGTTGTCCAGGCGTCGGTAAGGCGTTCGGCGATACGACGCCGGACACCCCGGACCGGAGTTGCACGGCCCTCGGCGTCTGCAGGCTCGAGCGATGACGTGGCTCGAAGATCGATCGCGTCGGCGGCGCCGGAGACCGCACGATCGAGATCCTCGTGCATCACCCGGCCATCGGGGCCGCTTCCCTTGATCGCGTTGAGATCGAGCCCCAGCTCCTTCGCCCTGTTTCTCACCGCCGGCGCAGCGGTAGGGCGTTCGCCGTGTGGCTTCGGCTTCGTATCCGGGGTTGATTCTGCGGATGGGTCCGGTTGATGGGGAGCGTCGGGTTGGATGGTCGGCTCCGTTGGCGGCGCATCGGGCGCTTCGTCGATCTGCTGTTCGGTCTCGAACCCGATGAGATCACCCCCGACCGCCAGCAGATCTCCCGGTTCGCCGTGCAGGGCAACGACCTCGCCGGCAATCGGAGCAG
>JBLYYW010000096.1:0-6210 GCA_048550155.1 Acidimicrobiales bacterium
CAGACTGTAGTCCTCCATCACTTCGATCAAAGCCTGGCGACACCGGAGACTCATCCACTGATAGACCCCAACATCGCCGTTCTCCATGGCGTCAGCGATGGATCTGATCCGTTCAGCAAAGCCCTCTTGCGACGAATCATTCAGGAGCGGAACTCCGTCCCCCAAGGGATCGACCATGTTCACGCACACATCGATCTGCCACTGACCGTCAACTTCAACCCAGATCTGCTCAGCCATCACCTCGTCTGTCTCGAAGGTGACAACCGCATGACCCTGGTCGGGAATACCCTCGTGAATCACGAATTCGGTTTGCTCGTCCTCCGGTACGTAGCGAAACAGCAGCTCCTGAATGGGCGGATCGTCGATTGTCACCAGCCCGAGTTTCTGCCGGCATTCGGCCGTGATCCAGTCGATCGGAAGTGACCCGGTGCGTAGGCGGTCACCGAATTGTGCAACCCGTTCGGAAAGATCCATTTCCTGCTTCGGAGCGGGTTTCACGGTCGTAGTGGTCCGCACAGCAACCGACGTTTGTGTTCCGGGCAAGTTGGTCGCTTCGACAGTCTGAGCTCGTGAACAGGAAGTTGCCACGAGTGCAAACGACAGGAGAACCCACAGGAAGCGCACCTCTTTGACATCGGCACAGCTGGGTTTTCCTTGACGTGACCGGAGCGAGAATGGCGTACTGATCGTGTCGAGGCGGTGTAATCGTTACGACCCAAGTTCGATCCGGATGTACTCGACCGCACCCTCGTGAGCGGTCATCTCCCACGCTTCGAGCGCATTCATCTCTTCCTCGGTGGGCTCACGACCCTCCTCTTCAAACGCGAAGAGCGATGGGTCAGGTTCGGTCCAGGTGTGCTTGGCGAAGATGGCTTCGTCGTCTCCAACTGCCACGGGCGAAATGCCTGCCGATGCCTGATCAACTACCAACCGGAGGTCTTCAATCGGGATCCAGTTGAGGCCATCGGTTGAGAAGTAGTGCTCGGTGATGAATATCGGCTCCACCCAGCTGGAGGCTTGCTCCATCTCCTGGTAGCTCGCCTCGAAGTCTTCGGGAGTGAACGTCACCAGTTCCTCGCCCGTTTCGGGATCGAGGAATGTTGGGGTTCCGCTGAACGGGCTGGTCCGGACAACCTTGCTGTCCCCGCCGTACATCTCCTCCCCTGGGAGCTCATAGATCACAGTGCCGTCCTGGCCTGTGAGCGTGATGGTCTCGCTCTCGCGGCCCCATCGGGTCGTGAGTGTGAAGCCATCCCGGGTCACCTCCATCGATTCCGGTCCACCGTGCTCGAACGGCTCACCGGTGCCGGTGAGCACTGCGACATAACCTGCGGGTCCACTGACGACCATCGGATGGGTGCCATAGAGGTTGCTGGGCAGAATCGACTCGGCCCATGTGTCTCCCCCATCGCTCGAGATGTGAAGACTCGGGCCAGACTCACCCTCGTACATGGTGAACAGGATGGAATCGCCACCAGCGCTGAGCTCTCCGCCAAACGCCTGCCCCGCCGGCGCGATCACTTCGTCCCACTGACGCCCGTCCGACGAAGCCAACATCTGAGTGCCGCCGCTTTCGCCCTCGGTGATGACCATGTACACACGGCCGCCTGACTGCACGACCGAGTTCACGTAGCCGTCGGTGGACAACGAAGAGGCAACCAGATCTTCCCCCAGCGGGCCGGTCAGCACCGTGGTGGTCGGCCGGTAGTCCGCCTCGTGGTCGCCGTGATAGATATCTGAAAGCTCGGCGTGGAGTGCTGTGCCCGGTTGGATCTCAGCCACGACCTCTCCCTCCGGTCCGCCCCACAGGTTCTCCAGTTCGGCTTCTATCGCAGCCCGTTCCTCGTCGGTCGTGGCTGCGTTCCACTGCGCTTCCAATTCAACGAACCGGCTCTCGTCGGGTTCCTCGAAGTCTTCGTGGCTGCATTCCTGCACCTGGATCACATTGTCGTCAGTGAAGCGCAGACCGCAGTACCGCTCCACCGACTCATCGTTCAAGTAGCCGGCTTCGAAGAGCAGCTTCATCTCGTCTGGACCGGCCGGATACTGCTGCGTGACCACCACGACGTCACCGTCGATCAGGGCAAGTCCAGAGACGCCGGTGTGGATCCCGTCCTCGCTGGACTGCGGAATGGCGGTGAAGGTCCACGTCGTGAGGTCGGTGGTGTGTGCGATCGAGATCTTTGGACCATGCTCGGGTCCAAAGAACCCTTCTGTTTCACCCTCATCCCACTGTTCGACGAGAGCGGCGTAGACGCCCTTGTCAGCGGTGAGATGGTAGATGTGTGAATTCTGCGCGAGTCCGGTGATCGGTGATTCACTCCAGTTGAGACCGTCTTCAGAGGTTCGGATGGTCTGACCATTCGGTCCATAACCCAGCGCCACGAATCGTCCACCGTCGAACACCACGGCGCCGGGACCAGCGCCCATCCTCGCTCCCATGTCCAACGCCATCTCGCTCGACGCCGGCTCGGACACCTCGTCACCAGCTGAGGGTTCGTCGGACTCGGCGCTGTCGTCGGCCTCGACATCGATCGCATCATCTTCGGCTACTTCAACCGGTGTGGTGTCGTCGGTTGCGGCTGTGTAGATCCAGGCACCAACGCCGCAGGCAAGCAGAAGCGCAGCGACGAGCCGAAAGAGTGGAGCCCGTCTGCCACGTTGGATTGTGTCAACTGACTCGATGGTCGCCTCGGTCAGCCGGACGGTGGAGTTGTCGGAAGAACTGGGATCCTGACTCATGGTGCCGCTCATATTTGTTAGACGCTTGGGTTTGCGTTTCGGTTCCCCAATCGTGACATCAACTCAGAGTTCGGTCGACGAGTGAATCAGCCCGTTTTGACGCTGGAAACGACCTGGTCGGCCGGTCACATCACGCGCTCGAGAACAAGCCAGCAGAAGCCGAGTACGCCTCGATATCGCTCATACTCCTCAGCCCTGTGATCGGCGAAGGAGCGCGCTGCTTCAGAACCCTCCGACCGAGCTCCTGCACACCATTCCCGCTCGAACGCATCCCACTCATCCAAATCCGACGAAGCGGCTGAAGCCACCGACCAGCCGTAGCTCTCGGCCAGGGTCCCTAGTTCGGACGAGTTCGCAGGCAGCTGGCCGAACGCATCGCGACACCATGGGTCGGGCACCTTCTGCCAGATCCCCTCCCCCACCACGGCGATCCCACGTGGCACTCCTCGAGCGAGCGCATCAAACATCCCAGCTGCACCACCAAAGATGTGCGACGCACCGATACAAATGGCCGCTTCGTCCGGTCCAATCCAGGAGGTTGCATCCGCAACTTCGAAGGAGATTCCGATTGAATCGCTTCGATTTGTGGCTGCCTCGATCAAGACCGGATTCCGATCGAGTCCGCGTACTTCCGATCCCGGGAGGGCCTCGGCCACCATGCGAGCCAGCGTTCCCGTCCCGCAGCCAAGATCGACGATGGTCGCAGGCTGGTACTCCTGCACGACCGATGCGAGTCGCTTGGCGCGTGCGGTTCCGAGAGGCGCATTGAAATCGAGGGCGAGTGCAGCTGCATCGAAGATTCGAACCCGTTCGTCGTCGGCGAGCTCCACGACTTCAACACTAGGACCGGTCAGACATCTGCCAGTAAGAATTTCGCTGCGACGTTGGGTTGGACTTCGTGGCAACCCTCGGCATGTCGTTGGTCACATCCCAACTATTCGCCTTCCGGTGCCCTACGGTTGGGTTTGCTCCGGCGACATGTTGTCGTCGGTGGGTTCGCATGCTGAGGGTCATTTCTCGGTGACGGCTGAGCCGCCCCAACGAGAAATTGAGTCACATGTCCAATCCAACCTCCTTCGCCCATTTGGGCGTACCCGAGTCCATCATCGCGGCGCTTGCCAAGCGTGGCATCGACGCCCCGTTCGAAATCCAGGCCGCGACAATCGCAGACGCATTGGCTGGCCGTGACGTTCTCGGCCGAGCCCCAACCGGGTCTGGCAAGACCATTGCGTTCGGAATCCCCATAGTCGCAAACGCTGTGCCAGCGCGGCCGAAGAAGCCTACGGCACTCATCTTGGCACCAACCCGCGAACTAGCCGAGCAGATCCACACCGAGCTCAAATCCTTCGCAGGCAAGGTCCGGATCGGCGTTGTATACGGCGGGGTTGGCTATGGCCCCCAGCTGAGTTCCCTCCGGGCAGGGGTGGAGATCCTCGTGGCGTGCCCCGGCCGACTGCAAGATCTCATCGATCGACGCGACGTATCGCTGGAGCGCGTGGAGCATGTTGTGCTCGACGAGGCTGACCGCATGGCCGACATGGGCTTCATGCCCGCAGTCCGAAAGCTGCTCGATCAAACCGCGGACAACCGCCAGACCGTCCTTTTCTCCGCCACACTGGATGGCGACGTCAAGAAGCTGACCCAGCAGTATCAGACCGATCCCGTCCGCCACCAGGTCGGAGAGGAAACCCCCGACATCACCGCCGCCAGTCACCTGTTTTGGAAGGTTGACCAGAAGACCGAACGCGTCCCCATCACTGCCGATGCAGTGAATGCAGTGTGGCCGGCAATTGTCTTCTGCCGAACCCGTCACGGCTCAGACCGGCTGGCAAAGCAGCTGGGTCGGGCCGGCGTCCAGGCCGTCGCCATCCACGGCGGGCGGAGCCAGGGCCAGCGGACCCGAGCCCTCGCCAGCTTCGCCAAAGGCGAAGTGCAGGCTCTGATCGCAACCGACGTCGCAGCTCGCGGGATCCATGTCGATGGCGTCGCCGCCGTGGTCCACTACGACGCCCCTGAGGACCACAAGACCTACGTGCACCGGTCCGGCCGCACGGCTCGCGCCGGCGAGGGTGGAGTCGTCCTGTCATTGCTCCTCCCTGACCAGGTTCGTGACGCCAAGAAGATGCAACGTCAGGTAGGTATCGACGAACCGGTCACCGACCCAGATGCCCCGGCGATGCGAGAGCTTTCGCCGACACCTTCCAAGCCAAAGCCGGCCGCCCGTCCCGCTCCGCAGCAGGAACGCGCAAACCACTCGAAGAAGAAGCCAGCAGGCAGGTCGAACCGACCCCGCCGAGGCGGACCTCAGGGCAAGAAGGGCCGCAAGCCAGCGTCCGGCGCGAGTGCTTCACCATCGGCGCGGGGCGAAAAGAAGTCCGCCGGTTCCGCCAATCAGCCTGGTACTTCCCAGTCTCGGAACAAGAGTGCTCCCGCCGGTCGTAGCGCGGCTGCCCGGAAGCGCCGCCGAGCTCACCTGCAATGGGACTCCAACAAGGGCTAGGGCACTGCTGCTCGGCCATTCCATGGCCGGGGAATACGGTGATCCTTGTCAGTTCGAAACGGCGCATCCGACAGGATCGCCGTTGGCATCGAACGCCCGGACGGCAGGGATGGACGAACCGACAGTGGACCGAGGGCGGTCACCATCAAGGAGTGCAAACGTCCGACCGTCTTGCTCGATCATTTCCACGGCGTTCCAGCCATTCGAAACGGAATATGCCTCGAGTCTCCAAAGCCATCTGCTGTAGCCTGTCATCGGACCACAGCGGCACAGTTCTGGCCCATCCGGAGTCAGGGTAAGTCCAACGGGGACACCCCCCGACGGGCCTGGAACCGTCACCACACAGAGTGTCCCGATGTCAGACTGCCGCGACCCGCGCACCCTCTGTCGGTAGCCGGGCAGACCACGACGTTTGCCGCGTCAATCAGAACCAGACCGCAACGTTGTCCTTCCAGCCTCCAGAGCGCCACTTGCCATCGACCGAGCGCGCTTGCATAACCGCGACGAAGTGAACCGACATCGCAGCCAAGATCGGACGCCGTGGCGACCGCAGCCTCATCAATGGCGGCCACGAGCGGCCGCATGAGCGCCGCGTAGCACTCTGCAGTAGATAGTTGTTCGAAGAGTCTTTTGGCCAGAAGGTCCTTCGCTGCCCACCCCCTCATCGTGAAGGCTTCGATACGGAGTAGGCCATGCTCGACGAACGGTCGGGCGTCAACGGCACACTCCTCGACGGCAGTGATGACTGGAATTGATCTCATGCCAACACTGAAGTCCGTCGTTCTGACAATCGATTGACAGCGCTGTCAGGCGGTGAGTTCAGCGAGTTTCTCTCGGATCAACGCGATGGCATCGCCTCGAACATCGGGTACCACAGCAGGCTCCGGGCACCGGTCTCGAGCTAGCTCGAACTGTCGGCCGAACACTGGCATTGCGGCGATGGGTGGATAGTGACGCAAGCCGACCTC
>JBLYYW010000097.1:0-5071 GCA_048550155.1 Acidimicrobiales bacterium
ATGGAGTACAGGGTACTGGGGCGCCTCGAGGTGCTCCGAGACGACGAGTTGGTCGACCTCGGCGCTCACCGCCAGCGGACACTCTTGGCAGTCCTCTTGACGAGAACGAACAACGTCGTTGCCATGGACGAGATCCTCGAAGCGCTTTGGGGTGAAGACGGCGCGAGCACCAAGCAGAATGCACTCTGGGTCTATATCTCAGGACTGAGAAAGGCGCTCGAACCCGAACGCGAGAAGCGGACCGACGGCACCGTCGTCCTGACGAGATCACCCGGCTACGTCCTCGCCGCAACCGACGATGCTGTCGATGCCGCACGATTCGAAAAACTCGTGGCCGAGGGACGAGCCCTCGGAGAAACCGATCCCGCAGCGGCTTCGCTGGTGCTGGGCGAAGCGCTCGCGCTGTGGCGGGGCAAACCATACGAAGACTTCACCTACGACTCGTTTTTCCAAGATGAGATCGCCCGGCTCAACGAGCTGCGACTCGAGGCCGTCGAGATCCGGATCGAGGTCGATTTGAAGCGTGGCATGGCGCACGAATTGGTGTCTGAGCTCGAGAGTCTGGTCCGTCAAAATCCGCTGCGTGAACGTCTTACCGGCCAGCTCATGCTGGCGCTCTATCGGTCTGGACGACAGGCGGAGTCCCTTCGCGCCTATAAAGCACTTCAGAACCGCCTCGGCGAGGAAATCGGGATCGAACCGTCTGCATCAATCCGCCGACTCGAGGAACAGATCGTCACCGCCGACCCCGCACTGGATTCAACGGCTGGGGCGGCCGCAGCCGGGTTCGGAACACAGGGCGGACTCACCATTCGTGGCTACGAGCTGAGAGAGAAGATCGGTGAGGGCGCATTCGGTATCGCCTACCGTGCCTATCAGCCAGCCGTCGGGCGCGAGGTGGCAATCAAGGTGATCCGGCCCGAGTTGGCCGACGACCCCGCCTTCATCAGGCGGTTCGAGGCGGAGGCTCAACTGGTGGCCCAACTCGAACACCCTCACATCGTGCCGCTGTACGACTACTGGCGGGAGCCGGGCGCTGCCTACCTCGTGATGAGGCTTATGAAGGGCGGCAGTCTGGATCAGGTGCTCGAGACCTCGGCGCTCGCCGGTGATCATGCACTCCGAGTTGCCGACCAGATGGCAGGAGCACTGCAGACTGCCCATGACCACGGCGTCGTACATCGAGACATCAAACCCTCGAACATTCTGATCGACGACGAGGGCAACGCCTATCTGTCCGACTTCGGGATCGCGGTCGGAACCGACGGCGGGATGTCCACCGAACCCTCGGTCTCTGGCACGCTGGCTGCGCCGTATGCAGCGCCTGAGCAGCTCGGCGAGGGCAACGTCTCGCCCGCATCCGATGTGTACAGCCTCGGCGTGGTTCTCGCCCAGGCGCTCACTGGTCTTCGAGGCGAAGTGCCACAGATCCGCGGTGCGCTCGGGGCCGGCCTTACGCCAGTGATCGACCGGGCGACCGACCCCGAGAGATCCCGGCGGTATCAGGATGCACGGTCCTTCGCGAACGATTTCGGACGAGGTTTGGGCGCCGGGATCGACGATGGGGAACCACCGCCCCGGATCGAGGTCGAGAATCCCTACAAGGGCCTGCGATCTTTCAACGCGATCGACGCGGCCGACTTCTTCGGTCGTGAACGCCTGATCGACCGTCTTGTGTTCCGGCTGGGTGAACCGGGGAGGCGAGGGAGATTCGTGGCCTTGGTCGGCCCGAGCGGCAGTGGAAAGTCGAGCGTCGTCAAGGCCGGGCTTCGACCTGCGCTCGCTCGCGGCGCAGTGCCCCTCTCCGAGGAGTGGTTCAACGTCGAAATGGTGCCCGCGCCCCACCCGTTCGAGGAGCTCGAAGCCGCGCTGCTAGCGGTGGCGGTCGACCCGCCACCCCTCTTGCTCGAGCAGCTGACCTCCGCCCCGGCCGGACTCCACCACGCCCTCCACGCCATGCTTCCCGACGACCATTCACAGCTACTGCTGGTCATCGACCAATTCGAGGAGCTGTTCACCCAGGTTGACGACGAGACCGCCGATCGCTTCCTCGAAGCGTTGGTCCACGCGGTCACAGCAGAAAGCAGTCGCCTGCGAGTGGTGGTGACGTTACGGGCCGACTTCTATGACCGGCCCCTGCGACACCGTGCACTCGGCGAGTTGCTGCGCGAAGGCACCGAGGTGATCACCCCGATGAGCGCTGAGGAGATCGAGCGGGCGATCGTAGGACCAGCCGAGCGGCGGAACGTCATATTCGAACCTGCCCTGGTGGCTCGGTTGATCCACGACGTCGCCGACCGACCCAGCGTCCTACCGCTACTGCAATACACCTTGACCGAGCTGTTCGAAGCACGCTCAACCTCTCGAATCACGGCCGACGCCTACGACGATCTCGGAGGTGTCTCGGGTGCGCTCGTCAAGCGTGCTGAGGGCATCCTCACCGGCCTGTCATCCAGCGGGCAGGATGCCGCTCGGCTCGTTCTTCTTCGGCTTGTGACGCTGGGAGAGGGAGCCGAAGACACCCGTCGACGAGTTCTACTGGGTGAGCTCGAGGAACTACCCCTGGCGCCGTCGGATCTGCGGGTGGTGCTCGACACCTTCGGACGACACCGCCTGCTCAGCTTCGACCGTGATCCGGTCAGTCGTAGCCCTTCGGTCGAGATCGCCCACGAGACGATGCTCACCGAGTGGGGGCGACTCCGAGACTGGATCGACGGAGCCCGCCACGACGTACGGAACCAACGTCGACTGGCCGACGCCATGGCCGAATGGCAGACCGCAAACGGCTCCGACGCATATCTGCTGCGGGGCGGCCGTCTCGAGCAGCTCCGCGGCTGGGCGATGACCACGTCGCTACCTCTTTCCGACGTCGAGCAATCATTTCTCGATGCGAGCATCGCCGAACGCAATCGAGCTGAGAGGGACGAACGGGAGCGCGAGCAGCGTACGGTCGACGCCGAGGCACAAGCGCGTCAACGAGCACGCCAACTCACCGGTGCGGGAGTCGTGGGGGTGCTCGTCGCCGCTCTTGCCGCCTTTGGGATCTGGCAGTGGCGAGCGACGGAGGTGGCAAAAGCAGACAACGACCGTCTCGTCCTCGCCGCCGAGTATCGCGCCGCTGCGGACTCGGCACTCGCGGATGATCCCGAGCTCTCGCTCCTGTACGCCATCGAGGCGGTGCGAGCCACGTCGGGGCTTGGGTTCGCCACCGAGGAGGCAGTCGACTCGCTGCATTGGGCACTGCAACGGCAGGGCGTCCAGTATCCCGTCGGTTTCACCGCTTCTGCGACGGTGCGGTCCGGCCCTGCCGGTCTCACCGGAGTCTTCGTACTGGCGCCTGCTGAGCTCGTCGCGCTCGGGGAGGCGTCGACCGAGCGCCGCCTGACTGATGCCGAGTGCCGATCAGCCACCGAGCTCGAGTGCACCGAACCTTCAACGCTCGATTCTGACCTGCCCTTGCGATTCGGGGCCGAGAACTATGCCGTCGACATACCCGAGGTCCTTCCCGGCGTGCCTGCATTCGGTGAGGGAAGGCTCGCCGGAACTCGTGTAACCCTTGCAGCCATAGGGAACGTCGCGTCGACGCCAGGACTGCGGGCTGAGCTGGACCGCTTCACCGAACTCAGCGGCATCGAGGTCGAGCTTCTGTCGAACTACGACTTCGACCTCACGAGAGCGCTGTCGACCGGCCAAGTCACGTCATTTCCCGACATCGCCGGTTTCTTCCAACCGCCCGAACCGTGGGCTCAGGCGCGTGCGGTCGACCTCTCGACCTTCATGGATGAGCAGACGCTGCGCACCGACTTCAGCGACCATCTCGTCGATCTCATGACCTCGGAAACACCCGACGGTCCCGAGCTCCACGGGCTGCCGATGAATGTCCACCCGAAGGGTTTGGTGTACTACCCCAAGCGTGCGTTCGAGACCGCGGGCTACGAGATACCGGCCACTTGGGATGAACTGGTCGAACTCTCGCAGCAAATGGTCGATGACGGCCGGACGCCGTGGTGCTTCCAGTGGGAGGCGGGATTCGCCAGTGGGTTCCTGGGATCGGACTATCTCGAGAGTCTCGTGATCCGGGTCGGTGGCGTGGACGTGTATGACGAGTGGTCCGCTGGGGAGCGCCCATTTGACAGCCCCGAGATCGTTGAGGCGGCCCAACGTGGCGAGGAGGTTCTTTTCGGTCCAGGATTCGTCCTGGGTGGCGTGGACTCGATCAGTCGCACCGATTGGCCGACCGTGATGACCAAACTGCTTGCAGTGGATCCGTTCACCGGAGCCGAGGGTCCGCAGTGCTGGCTGGTGCATCACCTCGCACAGTTGCCTGACCTGCTCGGGTCCGACATCGGAATGGGATCGAGCTGGAGAGTGGGCGAAGACGTCGACTTCTTCATGCTGCCTCCCGTCATCGGAAGCGCACCCGCTCCGGTCTTCGGCTCAGGGCTCATCGGTACCGCGATGACCGATCGCCCGGAGATCCGTGCGCTCATGCACTACATCGCCAGCCCACAGTGGGGCGAGGTCTGGGCCGGAGTGGAAAGAGACACGTTCTTCTCCTCCAACCGTCGATTCGATACTGCCTCCTACGCCGGGATCGTCGGTCCAGAGACAGGGCGCACGGAACCGCGTGACCAAGGTGAAACCGAGTTTCGGGTTGCGATCCACGACGTTCAGCGAGCGGCCCTCGATGCAGACACGTGGCGGTATGACGCATCGGACCTCATGCCCACGACGTTCGGTGCGTGGACCGAGGACTTCGTGCCCGGGCCATTCTGGCAGGGCATGGTTGACTGGGTCGATCGTGTGAAACCGATCAGCGAGATCCTCGCCGACATCGACGCCGACCGGGTCGCAACCTACGGTGACAACGGCTGGTAGACACGGGTTTGGTCGAGCCCGAAAGCCCTCCCGAGGAGGGCCTGGTCGAGGGCTGGCATAGGGCGGTGACATTGGACTCTTGCGGTCGGCAGTAGTTTCGGCGCGAAGTAGGTGTATGGACCTGATCGGGTGCCGGCACCTGCGGTTCTCGGGCCGTGAGGTCACCTCCACCGGGTCCGGCGCGGTCATGATG
>JBLYYW010000098.1:0-8931 GCA_048550155.1 Acidimicrobiales bacterium
CGCGGCCGTCACGATGAACGGTGAAGTGATCGCCGACGGTCGGGTCGGGCTCTGCGCGGTTGGGCCCAACCTCACCAACGTGCAGCCAATCTCCGACGCCCTCCGGGGTCAGACCCCATCTGAAGAGTTGTACACAACCGTCGGCGAAATCGCCGCCGCCAATGCCAGTCCCGCCACCGACACCCGTGGCACCGCCGCCTACAAGACCCACCTAGCCAAAGAACTGACCGTCCGGTCACTTCGCAAGGCCGTCGCCCGAGCCACCGGACAGGAGAACTAGCCAATGGAAATCTCGATCAACATCAACGGCGAAGACGTCACCAAGGACGCCGAGCCTCGGACCTTACTCGTGCACTTCATCCGGGATCATCTCGGCCTGACCGGAACCCACTGGGGTTGCGACACGTCCAACTGCGGGACCTGCGTCGTGTGGGTGGATGAGGAGCCGGTGAAGAGCTGCACCCATCTGGCCGCCATGGCGTCGGGCCACCGTGTCAAGACCGTCGAGGGCCTGGAGACAGCCGACGGGCTCGATCCGGTCCAGGAGGGATTCATTCAGTGCCACGGCCTCCAGTGCGGCTTCTGCACCCCGGGCATGATGATGACCGCTCGAGCCCTCCTCGACAAGAACCCCGATCCCTCCGAAGCGGAAATTCGAGAGGCGATCAGCGGTCAGATCTGCCGGTGCACCGGCTACTCCACCATCATCCGTTCCATCCAGTGGGCCGCCGCCAAAGAGCGCGAAACCGCTGTCTCCCTCGAAGGGACCCCGGCATGACCGTCACCGACAACACCAACGAGATCCCTACTCCCGATAACAATCTCAACGATAAGAATCCGGTCGGATTTGGGCGCATGCTCCGCAAGGAAGACCCACGCCTTGTCAGAGGCGCCGGCCAATTCGTCGACGACGTGCAGCTCCCGGGCATGCTGCACCTGGCGATACTGCGGAGCCCTTTTGCCCACGCCAAGATCAACAGCATCGACACCTCTGCCGCCGAGGCTCATCCCAAGGTCAAGGCGGTCGTCACCGGCGCCACCCTGGAGACCCTCAACCTGGCGTGGATGCCCACATTGTCAAACGACGTACAGGCTGTCCTGGCCACCGACAAGGTTCGGTTCCAGCACCAAGAAGTCGCCTTCGTTGTGGCCGAAGATCGCTACTCAGCACGCGACGCTCTGGAACTGATCGACGTCGACTACGAGCCGTTGGATCCGGTGATCGATGTTCGCAAGGCCCTCGATCCCGACGCTCCCCTGATCCGTGACGATCTCGAGGGCAAGGAGAACAACCATTGCTTCGATTGGGAAACCGGCGACAAGGAAGCAACAGAAGCAGTGTTCGCCGATGCCGAGGTGGTCGTCTCCGAAGACATCGTGTACCCGCGGGTCCACCCGGCCCCCATGGAGACCTGCGGCAGTATCGCCGACATGGACAAGATCAGCGGCAAGCTGACCCTGTGGTGCAACACCCAGGCTCCTCACGCCCACCGAACGGTGTACGCGCTGGTGGCAGGTCTACCCGAACACAAGATCCGCATCATCGCCCCCGACATCGGCGGCGGGTTCGGAAACAAAGTGCCGGTGTACCCGGGCTATGTGTGTTCGATCGTTGCCTCCATCGTGACCGGCAAGCCGGTGAAATGGATGGAAGACCGAACCGAGAACCTGGTGAGCACCGGCTTCGCCCGTGACTACATCATGCGAGGCGAGATCGCTGCCTCCAAGGAAGGCAAGATCCGCGCCGTTCGCACCTCCGTTCTCGCCGACCACGGCGCCTTCAACGGCACCGCCGCTCCAATCAAGTACCCAGCTGGGTTCTTCGGTGTCTTCACCGGCAGCTACGACATCGAGGCCGCCTACTGCGACATGGACGCCGTGTACACCAACAAGGCCCCCGGCGGCGTTGCCTATGCCTGTTCGTTCCGCATCACCGAGGCGGTCTATCTGATCGAACGTATGGTCGATGTGCTGGCCTACGAGTTGAAGATGGACCCGGCCGAACTGCGGTTGAAGAACTTCATCCAACCCGACCAGTTCCCGTACGAGTCCAAAACTGGCTGGATCTACGACAGCGGCAACTACGAGCCGACCATGCGAAAAGCCATGGAGATGATCGGCTACGACGAGTTACGCAAGGAGCAGGAGGAAAAGCGAGCCCGTGGTGAACTCATGGGCATCGGAATCAGCTTCTTCACCGAAGCCGTCGGCGCCGGGCCCCGCAAAGACATGGACATCCTGGGTCTCGGCATGGCTGACGGTTGTGAGCTCCGCATCCATCCGACCGGCAAGGCAGTGGTTCGGCTCAGCGTGAAGACCCAAGGACAGGGGCACGAAACCACCTTCGCTCAGATCGTGGCCGAAGAGATCGGAATCCCACCCGAGGACATCGACGTGGTCCACGGCGATACCGACAACACCCCGTTCGGTCTGGGCACCTACGGATCGAGGTCGACGCCGGTCTCGGGGGCAGCTGCGGCATTGGTCGCTCGCAAGGTTCGCGACAAGGCTCAGATCATCGCATCCGGTATGTTGGAGGTGAGCGTCGCCGACTTGGAGTGGACCAAGGGAGCCTTCCAGGTGAAGGGTGATCCCAGCAAGAGTGTCACGATCCAAGACATCGCCATGAAAGCCCACGGCGCCGGAGATCTTCCGGAGGGAATCGAAGGCGGTCTCGAGGCACAGATCTGCTACAACCCGTCCAACCTCACCTACCCCTTCGGGGCCTACATCTGTGTGGTCGACGTCGATCCAGGAACCGCGGAGGTCAAGGTGCGACGATTCGTCGCCGTCGACGACTGCGGTACTCAGATCAATCCCATGATCATCGAGGGCCAGGTCCACGGAGGTCTGACCGACGGTGTGGGCATGGCGCTGATGGAAATGATCAGCTTCGACGAAGACGGCAACTGCCTCGCCGGCTCACTGATGGACTATCTCATTCCCACAGCGATGGAGGTTCCCGATTGGGAGACCGGGCACACGGTGACACCTTCGCCTCATCATCCGATCGGGGCCAAAGGCATCGGCGAATCTGCCACCGTTGGATCCCCGCCTGCCGTCGTGAACGCGGTGATCGATGCACTCAAGCCGTTCGGGATCCGGCACGCCGACATGCCCCTCACCCCCAGCAGGGTCTGGGAGACGATGCAGGGCAACCACACGCCACCTATTTAGATGCCTGCTGCTTCTTTTGCCTTCGCTCGCCTCTCGCGCTGCGTGGCGAACGCTCTCGAACCGGGACCGTTCGCTGGGCTCGATCAGTGCGACTCCGGTCGGGTCGCTCCGGCCACGTTCGCACGGAGCCGACAAGGCCGGGTCACAAGCGGGGAAGATCGGTAGATGAGTCCTAGCAATCGAAGGATCAGTTCGAGGGTCACCGAACTTGTTGAGCAGCGGCGTCCGTTCGTGTTGGCGACCGTGGTTCGAGCACAATGCCCTACCTCAACCCGCCCGGGCGACTCTGCGGTGGTTCTGGCCGACGGTTCGATTGAGGGTTTCATCGGAGGGCAATGTGCCGAGGGTTCGGTTCGAACCGCTTCACTGGGACTCTTGGAGTCCGGCGAGAGCTTGCTCCTGCGAATCTTGCCTGAGGACAGCGACGAGTTCCCCGATGCACCGGGGGCCATGACAACGGTCAATCCGTGCCTGTCGGGGGGCGCGATGGAAATATTCCTCGAACCCAAGATCCCCGCCCTCGGCGTCGGAATCGTGGGAGCGACCCCTATCGCTGACGCACTCCGAGACCTTGGCGCATCGTTGGGCTACGCAGTTCTCGAAGGGGTCGAAGGCGCATCCGCTGTCATCGTTGCCAGCCACGGCCGCGACGAGGAAGAGACCATCCGGGCTGCGCTCGATAGCGGCGTCGGTTTCATCGGGCTGGTCGCAAGCGCCAAGCGCGGCCAAGCCGTACTCGATGAGCTCGAACTCAACGCTGAAGAGCGTCGCTCCGTCCGATCTCCAGTTGGCGCATGGATCGGCGCAAAGACAGCCGAGGAGATCGCCCTGTCGATCCTCGCCGACGTGATCAAAGCGGTCAGGCTCGAGGGGCTCGAAACACCCAAGACGGCACCTGCGCCACATCCGAGCACAGCGATCGACCCGGTCTGCAGCATGACGGTGACCGTCGTCGACAACACCCCGCACCTGCATCACAACGGTGAAGACTTCTGGTTCTGTAACCCCGGCTGTCGAACCCGCTACGCCGAGGAGCTCGGCGTCGCGTGACCACGGTTTCCCTTGAAGATCTGACCGAGCGACTGGATCGCGCCAACTATCTCGTCGATGAGGGACTTGCCATGGCGCTCTTCCTCACGCAGGCGGTCGGCCAGCCACTGCTGCTCGAAGGCGAACCGGGAGTTGGGAAGACGACCGCAGCCCTGGCGCTCGCCGATGCGCTGGACACAACCCTCATCCGACTCCAGTGTTATGAGGGCATATCGGCCGCTGAAGCACTCTACGAGTGGAACTACCCCCACCAGCTCCTCAGCATTCGGGCTGCCGAAACGGGGACTGGCGTGTCTGATTCCGACCTTTTCACCGAGCAGTTCCTGCTCGACCGACCTTTGCTCAAGGCCGTCAGACACCAAGGACCTACTCCCCCGGTGCTGTTGATCGACGAGATCGACCGGGCCGACGACGAATTCGAGGCGTTGTTGTTTGAGTTCCTGGGTGAGGCATCGGTGACCGTGCCAGAACTCGGCACGTTCGCCGCCTCCACACGTCCGATCGTGATCCTGACGTCCAACAGGAGTCGAGAGCTACACGATGCACTCAAACGGCGGTGTTTCTACCACTGGATCGAGTATCCGACCGTCGAGCGGGCCGCAGAGATTGTTCGTCGCAACGTGCCGGGTGGAACCTCGGATCTGGTGACAGCGGCGACGAACTTCATCGCCCGCGCTCGGACTCTTGATCTCGATAAGCCGCCTGGTCTTGCCGAAGCAATCGACTGGGTCTCAGCTCTGCATGCCCTGGGTATCAGCGAGCTCGAACGCCCCATCGCCGCGGCCACCCTGGGCGCCGTCGCCAAGAGCCCCGACGACCTGGCGATGGTGGCCGAGGTGTTCGCTCAGGACAGCCCAGCGTGAACATGCTCGCTCACCACGAGGCGCTGCTCATCGTGCAGGCCAGCGCCGGATTGACCATCGCAGGCGCAACGGCGTCTCTGGTGTCCTCCTGGGCCAAGGTTCGAGAGCGGATGTGTCACCAACCCATCATTGCGCCCCCGAAAACCACGTCCGTCGTCGATGATTGCGGGCCGAACGAACTTGCACGGCGTATTGGCGCCGAGCCATATGAGAGAGGACAATAAGACTGTGAAGCTGGAAAACGAATTCGTCGTCAACGTGCCAATCGAACGAGCGTGGGAGGTTCTGACCGACATTCCCGAGATCGCTCCCTGTCTGCCCGGTGCTCGGCTCACCGGCCAAGAGGGAGATGTGTACAGCGGCAAGGTGAAGATCAAGGTGGGTCCGGTGACCGCGGAGTACGCAGGTACCGCCGACTTCCTCAACCTCGACAAGGAGAACTACCACGTCGATATCGATGCCAAAGGTCGAGACTCGCGAGGCTCGGGGAATGCGTCAGCTGTGATCACCGCCGACATGACGCCAGCTGATGGCGGGACCAAGGTGGTTATCCACACCGACCTCAAGATTTCGGGAAAGGTGGCGCAGTTCGGCAAGGGTGTGATCGGGGATGTCTCCAAGAAACTGATCGATCAGTTCGTCGAATGCATCCACGACAAGCTCGAACACGACGGAGAAGAGCCCGAAGAAGCAATCGAGAAGGTTGCTGCAGCATCGGCCGAGTCAGACGCTGGGAAAGCCGCCAGCGCAGGAGCGGCCCAGCAGGCAGGAGAGGCTACAGGGCCGGTGACGCGGACGTTCGACCAACCCGAACAGGAGATGGAGGCTCTCGACCTGATGGACGCAGCCGGCGGCGCCGTCTTCAAACGAGCGGCCCCTGCACTTGCTGGTGCAGCGCTTCTCGCCCTCATCATCTGGTTGATCAACCGGCGATAGCCAACAGTCATGTTCATCGGCGTTGACCGAGCCATCTTCGGATCCTCGTTCGCCGAACGCCTGAATCGAGCGGGTGTCGCAGTGCCCCTCGGCGCCGTCAACCGACTTGTGCACAGCATGGAGGCGGCGGGACCCATCTCCAAGCGAGAGCTCTACTGGATCAGCCGCATCAGCCTGCTCGACTCAAGCGCCGACATCCCAGTGTTCAACGCTGTCTTCGCCGCGGTGTTCGACCTCTCGCTGGAAGAAATGAAGAATCCCGAATCCCGCCGTGCGGTGCCTGCTCCCCGCCGGGAAGACGACGCATACCTGCCGCTTCGGGTTCCCGATGCTGAGGGACAAGCCGGGGAGGGACTGCCATGGGCCACCTTGCCCTCGGTGACCGACAGCAACGATGACGACCGAGATGCGTCCGAGGACGCTGCGATCCCGGAACGCCTGCCGTCGCTGCTCGAGGCCGAAATGGACACTCCGTTCGACCTGTTGGATCCGGAGGTGTTGGCAGAAGTCGAGGCGGCGCTGGAGAGAGCGTTTCCTCGTTGGCCAACTCGGCCCAGCCGCC
This sequence comes from Acidimicrobiales bacterium, assembly GCA_048550155.1. GTDB lineage: Bacteria > Actinomycetota > Acidimicrobiia > Acidimicrobiales > SZUA-35 > JABDIY01. The sequence goes on from JBLYYW010000098.1 coordinate 6,589, forward strand.
GACGCCAGCCGTGGGCCAAGGGACCGACCATCGAGTTGCGGCGCTCCCTGCGGTCAGCGCTTCGGACCGGCGGGGAACCGCTGTTCCTCAAGCGATCGAGGCAACACGTCCGCCCCCGCCGGGTGGTGATGCTCGTCGATGTCAGTGGCTCCATGCAGTCGTTCACGAGACCGTATCTTCACCTCACGCGATCTCTGGCGGTTAGTGGACGGGCCGAGATTTTCGCCTTCGGCACCAAGCTGACTCGGATCACCTCGTCGCTGCGACATCGCTCAGCCGATGAAGCGGTCGACCGGGCCAGCGAGGAGGTGGGCGACCGGTTCGGTGGCACCAGGCTCGCCCACAGCATCCACTCCCTACTCACCGATGGGGTATGGGGCTCGTACACACGCGGTGCGATCGTGATCATCGCATCCGATGGCTGGGACACCGATCCACCCGACGAGGTCGAAAAACAGATGGCCAAGCTCGCGCGCCGATGCCACCGTGTGATCTGGTTGAATCCTCGCAGCGCCGATCCGGAGTTCGAACCGCTCGTCGGTTCAATGGCGGCCGCGCTGCCCTACTGCAGCGACTTCCTGCCGGGTCACAGCCTGCGCTCGATGTCCGACGTCGTCGACGCCATCTGCGCCTAGGCCAAACCCCTACAACTCCAACTCTCGTAGGGCGTCTTCGACGCCTTTGTGAAACGTGGGGTAGGCGTAGATCATGGATTGCAAGGTACTGATCGGGATCTTGGCATGAACGGCGAGCGAGAGAAGCCCCAGCACCTCGCCGCCGTGAGGGCCGACTGAGGTCGCTCCGACAAGAACCCCGGCGTCTGCGTCAGCGACCAGTTTGATGAAGCCTTCGTTCCCGGTGCTGTGGAGCCAGCCCCTCGCCGTGTGACCGACGATCTTGAACGCGGTCGCAACGTTGATACCTGCCTCTACAGCCTCCTCTTCGGTTTTGCCAACAGCGCCGACCTCTGGATCGGTGAACGTGACCGCCGAAAGAGCATCGAGATTGAGTGCTTCGGTATCACGGCCGAGTATGTCGTCGGCTGCAACCGCGGCCTGACGGGTAGCCAGGTGGGTGAACAAGCCGTCGCCGGCGATGTCTCCGACGGCCCAGACGTTCTCCGCCCCTTTCACTCGCTGCCGACCGTCAACTTCGAAGAACCGAAGATCCTCGCCGAGTCCGAGACTGGCCACACCCAGTTCTTTCAGGAACGTTCTGCGGCCAGTTGCAACCAGGAGCTTCTCGCCCTTGATCTCGGTTCGGTTGGGCATGGAAACGGTGAACGCACCCGGTCCAGCGTCGTCGTAGTCGACCGAGTTCGCGAACTGGCCGGTGTGAACCTCGATGCCTTCTGAAGCGAACACCTCGGCCAGAACCTCGCCGGCCTCGGGTTCGTTGCGAGGAAGGAGCCGATCCATCCCCTCTATCACCGATACCTTTACACCGAACCGGGTCATCACCTGGGCAAGCTCAGATCCGATCGCACCGCCGCCCAGGACGATCAGTGACTCGGGCAGCTCCTTTGTCTCGACGATGTGATGGTTGGTCCAATAGGGAGTCTCGGCCAGGCCTTCGATCGGCGGGATGGCGGCCAGGGTCCCAGTGGCGACAACGATCCCCTTCGATGCTCGGTACATGTCGCCGTTCACCTCGACCGAGTCCGGGCTCGTGATCTTGCCTTTACCCCGGATGAAGGTTCCACCCTTGCCCACGAACCGATCCACCGCCACGGCGTCATCCCAGTTGTCGGTGGCCTGGTCCCGAATACGTCGTGCGACTGGACCCCAATCGGGTGTCGTGGTCGATGATCCTGCGAGATCTGCAACTCGTCGGCTTTCGGCGAGAAGGTTGGATGCTCGGATCATCATCTTGCTGGGAACGCAGCCCCAGTACGGGCATTCGCCTCCGACGAGGGCCGACTCGATCCCCACTACGTTCAATCCCGCTGCGGCCAGTGTGCCGCCCACCGTCTCGCCGGCCGGGCCGAGCCCGATCACTACTACGTCGACGTCGAGCGCTTCGTTGGTCATGGCGGCTAGAACCATCAGAGCCGTAGGTTTTGTTCCCGAGCCGAAGTCGGTGGTTCAGAGATTGGTCACGAGCCAACGGTGGATTCGAGCACACCTCTGCAGACGTTCGGCGCAGAAGTCGACGAAGTCGGAGCTGTGGATCGAGTCCGGAGTGGGCTCAGCCCAGCGGGCCTGGAAACCCTTGTGACGGAGCAACTCGGCCCTCGGGTGGTCGTCCGGATATGGCTTTGGCACCTTCTTGTACCCGCTTCCAGCAATATCCAGCTCTCGACCTTCGCCCAGTTCCACCAGCGCATCGGCGAGTTCTGCCCCG
>JBLYYW010000099.1:0-7697 GCA_048550155.1 Acidimicrobiales bacterium
ACACGGCTGTCGCTCAACCTGGATCCGGAACTCCACCCAAACTCATCACCACCGCCGGGTCGGCGGCCCTGCTGCGCACCGTCACCGAGCGAACGAGCACGTTCATTCGTGCGGGGTTTGCATTGTCCCGCCCTCAGCCCTCACCCGAGGTGAGGCAAGGATTCCTCGCTCCCTATCGCAGCCCCGCCCTTCGGGCCGGGATCAGAGCATTCGTTGCCGACATCCCACTCGATGCGACCCACCCATCGTTCGCAACCCTCGAGGAAATCGCAACTGGAATGACCGAATTGGCCGATGTGCCCGCCCTTTTGCTGTGGGGCACGCGTGATCCGGTGTTCAGCGAGCAGTACCTCCACGACCTCGAAGAACGCCTTCCCCATGCCGACGTTCACCGTTTCGTCAACGCCAGCCACTTCGTCACCGAAGACGCACCAGTTGCCGAGGCGTTCTGGGACTGGGTCGAGGCCCCCGATCCGATCCCGCGATCCAGCCTCGATGGTGGACCGCTCCTACCGGCCGACCTCGATATCACACCTCTCGTTGTCGAGTGCGATGGCGACGGGTGGCGGAGTATCGACTCGGACTCGTTCATGGCGCGCACCCAGCGGATCTCCCGGGGATTGGCTGCTGTCGGGGTTGCTCCGGGTGACCGAGTGGCGATCATGGTTCCGCCCGGCGTCGAACTGACCGTCGTCCTCTACGCCTGCTGGCAAGCCGGCGTCACCGCGGTTCTCGTAGACGCCGGGCTCGGGATCGGCAACATCCATCGGGCCATGAAGTCGGCGGCGCCACACTGGCTGGTCGGCATTCCGCCCGCCCTGGTTGCATCCCGGGCGCTGCGGTGGACCGGAACAAGAATCGTGGCGGGCGAGATGGACAGCCGTCTGCGAACGACGCTGAAGGTGGCCCACTCGTTGCGTGAAATCGAGTTGAAGGGCGAACCGGCTGGAGCCGGAACCTCGTTGCACAGTGAGCGTTTGGCTGTGGTCGGATTCACATCGGGCTCCACGGGACCGTCGAAGGGGGTTCAATACACCCTGGGTCAGCTCGTCGCCCAGCGCGATGCGATCAAGAATCTCTACGGCATCGGCCCGCACGACCGCTTGGTCGCGGCGTTTGCGCCCTTTGCCCTCTACGGCCCGGCGCTCGGGATCTCCTCGGTTGTTCCCGACATGGAGGTGACCAGCCCGTCAACGCTCACCGCCTCGGCCCTGGGTGCCGCCGCAGCGCAGGTCAACGCCACCATCGTCTTTGCGTCGCCGGCGGCATTGGAGAACGTAGTCGCAACAGCGTCTTTGATGTCGACAGCGGAACGCCAAGCGCTGGTCGGCGTGCGCCTCGTGATGAGCGCTGGAGCACCACTGCGCCTGGAACTGCTGCAATCGGTCGCAGAGCTAGCCCCCGATGCCGAGATTCGTGCCCCGTACGGAATGACCGAGGTCCTGCCGGTCGCAGATCTTTCCCTCGCCGACAGGGTGGACCGTGGTAGTGGTGAAGGCAGCTGCGTCGGCAAGCCGATCGAAGGCGTAGCTGTTCGAATCCACCCGCTCGACGAGCGCGGCGTACCGGCTTCAGAATCGACGAGCGAGCCCGGTGTTCTCGGCGAAGTCGTGGTGTTGGCGCCGCATGTGAAGGAACGATACGACCGCCTGTGGTGGACCGAGCATCGTTCGCTCACCTCCGACGGATGGCATCGCACGGGAGACATCGGCCAACTCGACGCCGATGGGTTCCTGTGGATCAGCGGACGGGTTCAGCACGTGATAACTACTGCGTCGGGACCCGTGGCGCCGATCCCCATCGAACATGCAGCCGAACGGGTAACCGGTGTGGCGCGGGCTGCAGCGGTGGGCATCGGCCCGGTCGGCTCTCAGGTGGTCGCGGTGGTTCTCCAGGTGTCCAAAGCGGGCCGCAACCCCTTGGCTGAACCGTCCTTGACCGAGAGGGTGCGACACCAAGTTGCTCGAGCGGGCGCCGCACATCCCGCCGCGGTACTTGTGACGTCATGGGTGCCGGTTGACAAGCGCCACAATTCAAAGGTCGATCGAACCCGGGTGGCGCGTTGGGCTGAACGGGTGCTCGCTGGCCATCGGCCGGGAAAGCTCTGAGCCATGCGAATCCTGGTCACCGGAGCAACCAGTCTGATCGGAGGCCACCTGACCGCAAAACTGAAGGATCGTGGCGACGACGTCGTGACCCTCCAACGTCGACCGGTGTCAGGCACCTCCAACGTTCAGGGCGATATCACAGACCGAGCCGTCGTTGCACGTGCAGTTCGCGGGTGTGGTGCGGTCGTCCATCTCGCTGCCAGGGTCGGAATCGTTGGGACGTGGAATCAGTTTCATCACACCAACGTGATCGGAACCGAAGTGGTTGTGACCGAAGCCGAGCGCGCCGGGGTGAGGCGGTTCGTGCATGTGTCATCGCCGTCGGTGGCCCACGGCGGAGAAGCCTTGACAGGAGCAGAGGCCGCGCCGGCCGACCCTGCCCGTACACGGGGTCACTACGCAACATCGAAGGCTCTGGCGGAAGCGTTTGCCTTGTCCAGACACACCAGCGGTATGAGCGTGGCGGCGATTCGTCCCCACCTGGTGTGGGGACCGGGCGATACCCAACTCGTCGGTCGGATCGTTGAACGTGCTCGGCAGGGACGATTGGCGTATGTCGGCACCGGTGCCGCAATGATCGACTCGACCTACATCACCAACGCCGTCGATGCGCTGGAGGCAGCGATCGACCGATGCGACCAGGCTGGTGGGCAGGCGGTGGTGGTTTCGAACGGCGAACCTCGTCCGATCGCTGATTTGGTGCACGGGATCGTCACCGCTCACGGACTGGATCCCGCCGTCCGGCGTATTCCCAAACCGGCCGCATTCGCTGCTGGCTGGCTGGCGGAACGGGCTTGGGATCGACTCACCCTCGATGGCGAGCCGCCCATAACGACCTTTCTGGCTGAGCAGCTTGGTACGGCACACTGGTTCGACCAGCGGCACACAAGAGCCGTGTTGCAGTGGGAACCCGCCGTGAGCATCGACGAAGGACTGGCATTGCTGAGCAGCTGGGCTCGACCCGGGTAGGTTCGGTTCGTGCAACTGAATCCAGCGGTCCGCCGCATCGCCGCATCACCGATTTCGGTCGCGAAGAGCTACGTACCTTACCGTGCTGGGCGGAGGCCGTTCCTCGACCTCAGCCAGGCTGCGCCCAGTTACCCGCCGGCGCCGGTGGTCGAGGCCCACATCGCTGCCACCGCGCACGACCCGGCGGGTGCCCGATACGCACCGGTGATGGGTCTGCCCGGGTTGCGACAAACCTTCTCCCAGGTGTTGAGCGCCGACTACCGCGGGACGGTTGAGGCCCAACATGTTCACATCGTGGCCGGGTGCAACCAGGCGTTCTGCTCGGCGAGTTCAGCTCTCGCCGGTCCCGGCGACGAGATCATCGTCGTCAGTCCGTACTACTTCAACCACGTCATGTGGCTGCAAGCACAACAGATCACTCCGGTGCTGGTACCGATCGGTGCTGATGGCCTTCTGAGCCCCGCCGAGTTGGAAGCGAAGCTCACCAACCGAACACGAGCAATCCTGTTGGTGTCGCCGGGCAATCCAACCGGACTCACAATCACTGCCGACACCATTGCTGCTGTGGCTGATCTGGCTCGATCCAACGACATCGCGCTGATTCTCGACGAGACCTATCGAAACTTCCGTGACAGCTCCGAGCCGGCCCACGATCTCTTCGCCGAACGCGACTGGACCGACACCCTCATCAGCCTGCACTCGTTCAGCAAGGATCTGGCGATCCCTGGGTACCGGGTCGGTGCCATCGTGGCCGGAACAGACGTGCTCGAGGAGGTGGCCAAGATTCAGGATTGTGTAGCCATCTCGGCGCCAACGATCGGTCAAGAGGCTGCCTTGATCGGTCTCCAGGAGGCTGGGGAATGGCGTTGCGAACAAGTGGATCGCATTCTGGGCACACTCACAGCCTTCCGCCAGGTGATGGCGGGCGAACCAGGCGGCTTCAAACTGGTGCACAGCGGAGCCTTTTTCGGGTGGGTCAAGCATCCGTTCGAAACGAGATCCACCGATGACGTGGTGCGCACGCTGGTCACCGAACACGATGCGCTCGCTATTCCCGGTACGGCGTTCACCGAAGGCGACGAGGGATTCATCCGGTGCAGTTTCGCCAACCTCGAACCCGACCAGCTGACCGACTTCGCCCACCGCTTAACCAAGCTGTAATTCCCTCCGGGGCGAGTTCGGCGCGCAGCGCCGATACTCGGTTAGTGAGGAGGCGGTCAGCGCCGACGAACGGCGGCCTCTTGCCTCGCCTGTTTGTCTCTGGCCTTCGCTCGCCTTCAGGCCTCGGAGGCCATGTCCTCACCGCGGGCCTGGCCCTCGCTTCATGGCCCTTCGGCCCTCCGGGTCGCTCCGGCTGTGGGTCCTTCCTGTTCGTCTTCTCACTATCCCGCCTCGTCACCCCCAGCCGAGTTCGTGGAGGCGGTCGTCGTCGATGCCGAGATGGTGCGCCAGCTCGTGGATCAGTGTCACCCGAACCTCGTGTTCGAGTTCGGCGAGATCGCCAGCCATGTCGCACAGCGGTACGCGATAGATCGTCACCACGTCGGGAAGCGCCAAATCGCCATAGTCGTAGCGCTCGGTGAGTGGGGTCCCTTCATACAGCCCCAGCAGGCCCTCGGGGCTGTCGTCGTCGATCTGGATAACAACATTCTCGAGCATCGTGGTGATTTCGGGTGGCAGATCGGCGTAGGCCCGTTCGACCAACGCCTCGAAACGATCCGGGTCTACCGGTGGCACGTGCTCAGCCCCCCGACCGCGCAGTGTGGAGTCGGCTCACCAATACCGCTTCGGCGGCGGTATCGAGCGGACCGGGTCGGTTGTGGAGCGCAGCCAGCCGAGCGAGGTTGCCGTGAACCTGGTCGAAGGACTTTCTCTGTTGTTTCGGCAGGGTGCGTCTCGTGGCCAACATCGTCCGCCAATGGCCGAAGGTCGCAACCTCTTGCGCGCTGAGTCCGTAGCGCAGTGAAAGCGCTGGTACCTGCGAAAGATACGCAGCCTGCTCACGGCGGCGGAAACGAATGAGCGCAACACCGGAGACGAGGAACAACACGACGAATGCCGGTATGGCAACCAGGAGGATGACCTCGTTGTCCTCGCCGAGCACGAGCGATCCATTCCATGCCGCATGCAGTCCGATCGCAATCGGAAGCCCCCACGCCAGCTGACCGGCCACATTCTTGTTACGGGCCACCGCCCAGCCGATGGCGAGTCCGGACCACACGGTGAAGAGCGGGTGGGCAAACGGGGTGAGGAGGCCACGTGCGATCACGGTCTGAACCAGGACATCTTGGTCGACAGCGTCGGAGAAGTACAGGAAGTTCTCCACCACGGCGAAACCCACAGCCACCCAGCCGGCATAGACGACGCCGTCCATGACTCCGTCGATTTCTCTTCGCCGAAGGGCCCAGAGGATGCCTCCGGCCTTCATGATCTCCTCGCTCAATGGCGCCGACACCACGGCCGCCCACGTTTCACTGGATGCGGCGAAGACGACGCTGTTCACGATGCCTGCGACCACTCCAGCAATCGAGGCACCCCACAGAAACGAATGCACCCGATCCTGAACGGGCTCGGGCTCCACCCGGTCGATCCACCACAAAACCGGCCCGACCATCAGTACCGGGATGAATGCCAGGGGGATAGCGATCGGGTTGTCAATGGCGATGAAGATGGTCATCGGCAGGGCAACCACCAGACCCAGGACAACCGGCCACGAAAGCCAGCCTCGCAGCCGGGGTTTCCTTCCAACGTTCCCGGATACGTGAGGGGTCCAGGCCCAACCGTCCCACCAGCGCCATTCCGTGATGCCCCACGGGTCTGGGTACCAACCTGGTGGAGTCTGCGATTTGGTCGGAGGTGAGGGCAGCTTGGGTACCGGAGGTAGGTTCACCGGCCCCTGCCCGGCATCTACTGGCTGCACCCCACCACCGTAGAGCAGATACGTTTGTACGCATGGCCGACGTAAAGATCTATCACAACCGTCATTGAAACTCTTCTGTCAATGCCGTGCGCATTGCCGAAGAGTTGGGCGTCGACTTCGAGGAGCGAAACTACATCAAAGACCCGCCCGATGCCGACGAGATCAGATCGATCATCGCCATCCTCGAGGACGAGCCAACTGCGCTGGTGCGCCGCGACTCGAAGTTCAAGAAGCTCGAACTGACCGACGACGATGTGGCCACCGAAGATCAGGTGGTCGACATCCTGGTGAAGCACAAACAGCTTCTCCAACGGCCAGTCGTGGTCACCAAGGAGAAAGCCATCGTCGGCCGCCCCAAAGACCGCGTCCGCGACCTGCTCAGCTAACCCGGCGCTCTCCACCAAAAATCGTCACCCGACTACATCAGACGTACTCGCCCACGGTCAGAACGGCCGATTGTCGTCGCCCGACGCAATTTGGTTGGCCGACCAGCTGATGATCACGACAGAGAACTCATCAGAGTCGCTTTCTTGGCGTCACTTCGAGCCGAAAATGCGTGGCGTAACGACAATCGGGCGTTCTGGCAGTCGGCCGGTACACGGGATGTACTCTGGCGACGATTTTTGGGCGGAGTTGGAGGGCTTGTGCTGCCCGGCGCGATTGGCTGGACCACGCCGAGCTCGCCAGAGGCTATTGGCTCAGGGTGCCCAGTCATTCCCAGAGTTGGTCTGTGGGATCGTCGGAGGGGCACCGATGGATGTTGCCTGATCAAGATTCGGGGCAGAACCAGGCACGGCAGCCACTGGTTCGTCCGCCTTGTTGCGTCCGACCACGAACAGGCCGACTCCGATCAAGGCTGCGAGGATCGCACCACCGATGAACAACAGGCTGCTTCCGCCTGAGCTGGCGACTCCGGGGGTGCCTGATGCATATCCGGAGTCATCCCATGTTGCGGTGAGCACCGCAGGCATCGTTCCGTCCGTGAGGTCGCTTTCCTGGAAGTTCCACTCGATCTGCGAGCCGGTCTGGGTGGTGCCATTGTGGTCCTTCACGTCGCCGGGAATGGTCATCCGGATCACATATCGGGCGCCGTCGAACATTCCTTCTATCATCTGGTCCGCGCCCATTTCCGAGGGTTCTGTACCAATGGTTTCGCCGACATCCATGGCCAACTCCCAGCCGTCTTCGGTCCGGGTCAGGGTGCCATCCTCGGTGAAGGCCGACAGAGGTGCCCCTTCGATCGTGTAGGTCTGACCTACGAAGCCGTCCTGTTCGTATGGCTCCACAGTCGCGGTGCCACCAGCCTCGGTGAGTTCGCTGACGTCAGTGTCCTCGAAGACCTCATCGGCGGTCGAACCGCTCATTTCCAGCAGAGACTCCGACATCGCCATGACGATGACCCCATCCACTGTCTCATCTTCGGTGACGGTGAGGTCCATCTCCACCCGGAAGCACCCGGTGGTTGCGAGCGCCAGGCCGATCAGAAGCAAGATTCGTTTCATAGGGGAGTTCTCGACCCGCTCGATCAACTACTTGAGAGGCTGCATCAACATGCAGCCGGGCTCAACGTGCTGAGCAGCGATCCAGAAACTGTTGAACCGGCGGGCTGACGCGTTCCCGCAGGTCGGCGTCGAGCGTGATTCTCTTGAGGCGGTGCAGCTTCATGATCTCTGAGGGGAGGTCCTCGAGCTGGTTGCTGT
>JBLYYW010000100.1:0-7026 GCA_048550155.1 Acidimicrobiales bacterium
GGGATCTCCAGGAGATTTCGCTGGCCGAGACGTCGGCGCTACAGATCAGGCGGCAGCCAACCGACCTCTCCGCCCTCTGCGCCGATGTCGTGGCCTCTCACGCTCCCCTCCATCCCGGCACCTCGCTTCGCTGCGAGGGTTCCACGGTGATCGCCTCGGCCGACCCTCTGAGAATCCGCCAGGTCGTAGAGAATCTCGTCGGCAACGCGCTCACTCACACGAACGGTGGCGGCCACGTGGCCGTCACGGTGTCACAAACCCCCACGTCGGCCCGAATCGAGGTCACCGACAGCGGTCCGGGAATCGCGACTGAAGACCTGCCCCATGTGTTCGATCGCTTCTGGAGAGCCGACTCATCCCGTACCCGAACAACGGGCGGTAGTGGGCTCGGACTGAGTATCAGCAAGGCGATCATCGATGCCCACCACGGATCCCTGACCGTAGAAAGCGAGCCTGGCCACGGCACCACGTTCATCGCGGAGCTTCCCGTCAGTGACATCGCTGCTCAATAATTGCAGCGTTCGTGCCGATAGATCCGGTGATGGATTCCCAGAAGGATGTCTACACAGCGGTTCTTGCCATTTCGGACCCGGGTGCCTGCGTCGCGGCGCGGTATCTGGTCCAGAAACACGAGCGCTACGAGATCCTCAGGGAGGTCCCGAATGCCGTAATGGCCATCGATGCGTGCGAGATTCTGAAGCCCGACGTACTCCTGATAGCTGATGATTCTCCTGGACTCAGGGGCACCGAGGTGCTCGGCGAGATCCGCCTCCACAGCCCGAATACCAAGGTGATTCTTATCGCCACCTATGACGCCAGCTATCTGCAAGACAGCGAGCATGCGTTCGTTTCGGCCACAATCGCGGTCCCGGAATCGATCACCGAGGCACTGAACGCCGTAGCCGAGGTCATCGAGGACCCGGACAGCAGTGGGGTGCCCGAACGTCGGCGAACCGACCGTCGCCTGAAGCAGGACTGGACCAAGGTCTTTGCCGAACGTCGCGCCGACAGCCGACGCGACATCGAAGAGGTCGGCTGAGTTCGAGAGGCCGGGTGGAACTCCTAGGGTCTAGGTCATGGCCGATGGATTCACCACTGACGATGTAGCCGACCAATCGGGACGTACGTTCCTGGTCACGGGAGCCAATACCGGCCTCGGCTTCGAAACAACGAAGGCGCTGGCGGCCCGAGGGGCTCGGGTGCTCATGGGGTGCCGGTCTGAACAGCGAGCGGGAGCAGCCATTGATCGGATCCGGTCTTCGGTTCCATCCGCCGATCTGGAGTTCGTTGAACTCGATCAGGCCGATCTCGGCAGTGTGAGAACCGCGGCCGAACAGACGTCTCGTGAGCCCCGGCTCGATGTCGTGGTCAACAACGCGGGGATCATGGTCCCACCGCTCACCCGCACCGCTGATGGTTTCGAGTCCCAGTTTGGTGTGAACCACCTCGGAACCTTTGCGCTCACGTCGTTGCTACTCGACAAACTGAGCGAGGCCGAAGCAGGCCGGGTCGTCATCACCAGCAGCCTGGCGCACAAGGGTGCATCGATCTCATTCGACGATCTCGGCGCTCACAATGACTACGACGCCAGAGCGAGGTACGGGCAGAGCAAGCTCAGCAATCTTCTCTTCATGTTCGAACTGGATCGCCGACTACGCAACCTGGACTCCCCTGTTCGTGCGGTGGCGTGCCACCCTGGAATCGCTGAGACCGAACTCTTCCGCACGATGCCCACATGGATGAGTCTTCTGGTGCCGATCGTGCGCCCGATCTTCAATAGCGCCGCTGCCGGGGCGTGGCCCACCCTCCTCGCTGCGACCGGGCCCGATGTCGAGGGCGGTGACTACTACGGCCCCAGCAAACGGGGCGAGACGGCTGGTCCGGCAACCAAGGCTGCTTCATCTGACGATGCTCGTAATCCCGAGTTGGCCCGTCGTCTGTGGGACGTTTCGATCGAGATGACAGGCATCGACCCGGGCATCTGAGTCTGCGGGAGAGCCACAAGCCCGGGGTCATCGCCAGGCCCCTATCCTGGACGGCTGTGATGCCAGCACCGCTCTTCTCTGCCGGGAACACTCCTCGCGTGGTTCTCGCTCCGATGGCGGGTGTCACCAACGCACCGTTCCGCCGGTTGTGCCGGCGCTACGGCGGCGGACTCTACGTCGGCGAGATGATCTCGGCTCGGGCGGTTGTCGAGGGAAATCAGAAGACAATGAAACTCACGCAGTTCGCTGACGACGAGTCGCCTCGCAGCCTGCAGTTGGCAGCGGTCGATCCGGTGATGGTGGGAGAGGCAATTCGCAAACTGATCGATACCGAGGGCATCGATCACTTCGATCTCAACCTTGGATGCCCGGTGCGGAAGGTCACCCGGAACGGGGGCGGGGCGGCCTTGCCGTTCAAACGCCGGCTCCTGCGCCGCGTGCTCTCGGCGGCCGTGGATGCGGCGGGAGAGATCCCGGTCACAGTGAAATTTCGGGTCGGAATCGATGACGACCACATGACATACCTCGACACCGGTCACATCGCCAGCGACGTGGGCGTTGCGGCGGTTGCCCTCCACGGACGGACCGCAGCCCAGCTCTACAGCGGCTCGGCCGATTGGACGACGATCGCCGCACTACGCCAGGCCCTCCCGGCCGAACTTCCGGTCTACGGCAACGGTGATATCTGGGAAGCCTCAGATGCGGTTTCGATGATCGAGCAGACCGGTTGCGATGGGGTTGTCATCGGTCGGGGCTGCCTTGGGCGACCGTGGCTTTTCGCGCACCTCGACGCCGCCTTCGCCGGTGAACCCCGGCCCGAGATTCCTCGTACCTCTGATGTTGCCATCCTCATGGCTGAACACGCCAAGGAACTGGTTTCGTGGTTCGGTGACTACAAGGGCGTTCGAGAGTTCCGCAAACACACCGCGTGGTACCTCAAGGGGTATCCGGTCGGGGGTGAGATCCGAAGGCAACTGGGCCAAATCGAGTCACTCGACCAGCTCGACGACCTCCTGTCCGAGCTGCCCGATGTGGCGTTACCAGATGAGAACCGACGAGTTGTGCGAGGGCACACACGCGGGCCACAGGTCGTTGCGCTACCAGAGCGTTGGCTCGATGACCCCTACGACGACCGGGTTGCCAGCCCCGACGGTGATTCAGCCGTCTCGGGCGGCTAGCTCACGCCAGTTTCTGCCGGTGACACCTGCACCGGCACACCGTTGAGAGCGATGTTTCCAGTTACAGGATCACGCAGATACTCATCGGTGAGCACGTTTGTGTTCACACCTCGATATTCGGATGCGACCCGCAATTGGACCCCCTCGACTCCCTGCCCGAATCCGTGGGGAATGCTGACCACGCCCGGTCGCACCACGTCGGTTCTCTCACAGTCGATAACGACCTCCCCCACCCGGCTCACCACCTTCGCCGCAGCACCGTCTGCGAGCCCCAGCCGGTCTGCATCGTCAGGGTGAATCTGGAGTGTGCAACGGTTTCGGCCCTTGGTGAGAACCCGAACGTTGTGCATCCAGGAGTTATTGGATCGGACATGCCGTCTGCCCACCAGAACCATCTCGGGGACCTCCTCGGCCACGGTTTCACCCAGGCGATGGATCTCCCCGAGAATCGCATCGTTGAACAGTTCGATCGTTCCGGACTGAGTCCGCAGAAGATCAGGAATCCGGTGTTCCTGCAACGGTCCGAGATCGACCCCGTGGGGGTTGGCTTCCATCACGTCCATCGAGATGCCCCCTGGGGCTGCTCCGAAACCATCACCGAACGGCCCGGTTCGCAGTGTCAGGTCCAACAGGCGCTCAGGACCGGTTCGACCGGTCTCCGCGATCAACTCCTGAGGGTCTCGGCCGGCCACCGGGCTGAAGTCATCTCTGGTGGCTGCACCCGCCACCGCCAAGGCAGTTGCGTGATCAAGCATCTCCGTCGCCGCCATGGCATCGGGACCGCTGGCGGGCTCACCGGAGAAGAGGGCCATCAAGCGAAGCAAGATGGTGCCCTCGTCCATCTGACCGTCATCGAGAGGCAGGACGGCGGGGCTGTAGTTGGCGACGTTGCGGACGCCGAATTGGAGCAGGGCCAGGTCGTAGTGCGACTTCTGGAGCGCCGAGGGCGGCGGGAGGATCACGTCGGCGTGCCGGGTGGTCTCGTTGATGTACGGGTCGACCGACACCATGAACTCGAGGGAAGCGAACGCTCGGTCCATCCGGGTCATGTTGGGATTGGAGCTCACCGGGTTCCCTCCGACCGTGACCATGGCCCGAATTTGGCCGGCGCCGCCGGTTTCGATCTCCTCGGCCATGACGGTGACGGGAAACTCGCCGAACGTCGACCTGGTTCCGCTCACGCGGCTCGTCCTGCCACCCATCCGGAAACCTCTCCCGGTCCCAGGCCTGCCCTTGGTCGAGGGCTGCCCGGCGGCATGGGTGGTGAACATTGCACCGCCAACACGGTCGAGGTTGTTCGAGAGCAGGTTGACCACGTCGATCAACCAGCTCGTGAGCGTTCCGAATTCCTGACAGGTCGTTCCGATACGGCCGTACACAGCACCGGGCCCTTCTGACGTGAGCTCTACAACGAGTTGGCGAATCGTCTCAGATGCGATGCCGGTTCTTGCGGCAACAGCCTCGGGCGAGAACCGAGCGAAGAGGTCCGGGAGCTGATCCAGCCCCGATGTGTATCCGCTCAACCGGCCAGGATCAGCATGGCCCTCGAGCACCATCACATGAACCATCGCCGCCAGCAGGTGCGCGTCACCATTGGGTCGAATGGCGAGATGCTGGTCGGCCATCTCGGCCGTCTCACTGCGCCGAGGGTCTACCACGACCACCTTGCCGCCCCGTTCCTGAATGCGTCTGAGACGTCCGGGAAAGTCAGGGGCAGTGCACAGGGATCCGTTGCTAGCCAACGGATTGGCCCCGAGCATCAGTAGGTAGTTGGTGCGATCAAGATCCGGGACCGGTACCGCGACCGAGCCGAACAACATCGCAGTCGACACTTCCTTGGGACGTTGGTCAACCGTGGATGCACTGAAGACGTTCTGTGATCCGACGCTCTTCAGGAGGCCTCGGTTGTAGAACATTGGCGCAAGGTTGTGAGCGTTCGGGTTGCCGAGGTAGATCCCGACCGCGTTGCGATCCCCGCCGGCGAGGATCGGGGCCAATCCTGCAGCGATGGTTTCGAACGCCTCATCCCAAGAGACCGGCACAAACCGGCCGTCGCGCTTCACCTGGGGTGCGCGTAGCCAGTCGGGATCCTCGTGGAGATGTTTGAGGGTCGACCCCTTCGGGCATATGAAGCCAGCACTGAAGACATCCGCTTGGTCGCCTCGGATCCGTTTCACTTCCTCGCTTCGGTCCGGCCGTGAGGTCAGTTCGATTTCCAGTCCGCAGCCTGCCTCACAGAGAGGACAGGTTCGAAACGCAGTGCGATCAGCCATCCGACGAGCCTACGTTGCCGCCTGACCGAGCTCACAAACATGATTGACAGACGAGAGGAGCGTACGGTTGTTGCGTGACAGAGCCGTGCGATCTTTCTGCCCACGATCAGCTGGATCTTCTGCGGTCGAGGAAGATCTCAGCAGTCGAGCTTCTCGATGCTCATCTCGTTCGAATAGCCGAGGTGAATCCGTCGTTGAACGCGATCGTTGCGCTGAATCCCGATGTCGGACGCGCTCGAGCCACTGCGGTGGATGCCAGGTCCGCCGCAGGTGAGTACGCGGGACCGTTGGCTGGATTGGTGACGGCTCACAAGGACCTCACCGACACGAAGGACTTCCCAACCACCTACGGTTCACCGATCTACGCTGACCACCGTCCCACGGAGGACAGTCTTTTGGTTCGCCGCATGACCGAAGCCGGGGCTGTGGCAGTCGGGAAGACGAACACACCTGAGCTGGGAGCCGGTTCCCATACGTTCAACCCGATCTACGGAACAACCCTCAACCCATTCGATACGACCAGGGCAGCCGGCGGATCTTCGGGTGGGGCTGGGGTCGCGCTTCAATCCGGGATGGTCGCAATCGCTGACGGAAGCGACCTCGGAGGCTCGCTCCGCAACCCGGCCGCGTGGAACAACGTTGTCGGCTTCCGAACGTCGATGGGAGTGATACCTCACCCAAAGGCGGACAATCCATATGCAAGCTTTGGGATCACCGGGGCGATGGGTCGGTCGGTGGATGACATGGCGTTGCTCCTGTCGGTGCTGGCGGCCCCTGATGTGCGCGACCCGACCAACCGGGGCCTTCAGGTACCCACCCGGATCTCACCGGTCGGCGGTCCCGTGCGGGTGGCTTGGAGCGAAACTTTGGGAGGACTTCCGATCGAACCCGAGATCACGTCCGTAGTATCAGGTTTACGTAGCATTTGCGATTCCCTGGGCTGGCAGGTGACCGAAGCTGAGCCAGACTTCTCGGGTGCAGATCGGGCGTTCGAAACCCTGCGGTCGTGGGGGATAGCCAACAGCCCCGAGGCGAAACTCACCGATCGGCTGCCCGAGATGAAGCAGACCATCCAAGACGAAATCCGCCGTGGGCAGGCATTGACCGGCGCCGACATCGCCGACGCCCTTGCGGTGACCAAGTTGTTATGGGACCGCGCCATCAGTTTCTTCTCCGACGTTGATGTCCTGATTGCGCCCGTGACTCAGGTGAGCCCGTTTCCGATCGGGCAGGAGTACCCGACCGAAATCAACGGTGTTCCGATGGAGCGTTACATCACCTGGATGCGAGTCGCTTCCCGAATCACCCAGATGGGTCTTCCGGCGCTGTCGTTACCCGCCGGATTCACCGCAGCCGGACTACCCGTGGGTGCTCAGTTGATCGGCGCACCCCGAGGCGACCTCGCCCTGCTGCAAATCGCCAAAACCCTAGAGTCAGCCGCCGGATAACGAAGGCGAGGCAAGAGGCCCCAGGAGGGAAAGCAGGCGGGCCCAGCGAGGTACGAGCGCCCGCCCCGTTCCGGGCCGACCCGAAGCTCCGTGCTCGGTGAAGCGAAGGTTTCGCGAGGAACGAGCAAACCGGAGTGAGAAC
>JBLYYW010000101.1:0-15821 GCA_048550155.1 Acidimicrobiales bacterium
GACTGAGCCACACTCGGGATGTGATGGGCAGAGGCGGAAGCCCCTGTCCCAACGATTCGAATCCCGACTTTCGACTCTTCAAGACTCACTGGGTGGAGCCTTCGATGAAGGAGGGTGCGGAGTGCACCTCTGACCAGAGAGGAGATCGATTGACATGACCCATCAAAAAGCCGACGCCTCACCGATCGCGGCGGCAACTGAGTCCAAAGAAGTAGCCCGCCACAACGAGGTCCAGGAGTGGTTCGACCGTTGGGCCGATCAGTTCGGGATGCGGCTGCCCGAATTTTTCGGGAACAGGTTGCCCGAGTTCTGGGGCGCGTACCGCGGAACGGGCGGAGTGATCCGAATCGAGGAGATCACCGACGATGCGGGGATCACCGTCAAGGGCGAGATTCCCGGCATCGATCCCGAAAAGGACCTCGAAATCACTGTCGCCGGCGGGCGACTCAGTATTGCGGCCGAACGCCGGGAAACTGAGGAGCGGACCGAAGATGGGCGGTATCACAGCGAGTTCCACTACGGGTCGTATCGGCGTTCCTTCCAGCTCCCCGCAGGAGCCGAGACCGACAAGATCAGCGCCACCTACGACGATGGCATTCTCACCATCAGGGTTCCGGTCGACAACGATCGAACCGAGCAGACCAGAGTTCAGGTCCGCAGGTCGGAGTAATCCGTCCACTGGGCTCGCGGTGCACCGGATGCTCTGCGAGCCACCCCAACCCAAGTTGGGACCTTCGTCTCTTACAGACCGTGGCCGCTGTCGCTCAAGGTGAGTCCAGCGATCGTGGTCACCCAGTTTCGGGAGCAACCGTGTCGGTCAAAACCTCTGTTGGAGCAATCGAGTACGCCGACCAGCAGCGGCGCCAGTTGTGGGCGTGGCTGCTGGCTGGTGATCCTTCGATTCGCTGGCAGGTTCTTTCCGATCTCACCCATGCTGCCCCGTCCCAAATCGCAGAACAGCGAGGGCTTGTCGCAAGAGAAGGCTGGGGCGCGGAGCTACTCGGAAATCAGGATGCCGATGGTCTTTGGGCCAAGGCGCTCTACAGCCCCAAGTGGACCTCTACCACGTACACCCTTCTGCTGCTTGAACGGCTTGGGTTGGAAGCTGGCAATCCACAGGCACTGGCCGGCTGTGAGCGGTTGTGGACCGACGCCCACTTCTATGACGGCGGTGTCAACCTGGCGAAGACAATTCGAGAGCCCGAAGTCTGTATCACAGCGATGATGGTCCTTCTGGCGCGATCGTTCGGTTTCGAAGAACGCCGGCTGGAGGGGACCGTCGAATGGCTCGTCTCACAACAGCTCGACGATGGCGGCTGGAACTGTGAGACGATCCGGAGCGGCTCTCGTCACGGTTCGTTTCACACAACGATCAGCGTGCTCGAAGCCTTGCTCGCCTACAAGAACACTGCCGGAACCGTAGATGTGGACCGGGCACTGGAAACTGGGCAGGAGTTCTTCCTGCGCCACCGGCTCTACAAGTCCCACCACACCGGTGAGGTCGTCAATCCTGCGTTCGCCCGATTCCCTTTCCCACCACAGTGGCATTTCGATGTGATGCGGGGTCTCGAGCACTTCCGAGCCGCCGGAGCCAGCCGAGATGAACGCCTGAACGATGCGATCGAGGTCGTCCGTCGCGCACGACGCTCCGACGGCGCCTGGCCGGTCTACCGGAGCTATCCCGGCCGCTACTGGTTCAAAATGGAGTCCCGAGGACCCAGCCGCTGGTCCACCCTCCGGGCGCTCAGAATTCTCGAGTGGTGGGACCGAAACGATTGACAGCCCCGGCTTCGACTGAATCTGAGCAGTGGTGGACACACGACACCGCAGCGATCGCATCACGGCTTGACACCGACCCAGTTCACGGCCTGACGTCGGACCAGGTGGCAGAGCGTCGCGAACGCTATGGCCTCAACGAGCTCGAAGAAGAGCCGACAACACCGCCGTGGCGTATCTTCCTCATGCAGTTCGCCAACACGATGATCGTCGTGTTGTTGGTTGCGGCGGCAGTGATGGTTGCGATCGGCGAGCCGACCGATGCGATCGTCATCGGAGCAATCGTGATCCTCAACGCCCTCATCGGCTTCTTTCAGGAGTACCGAGCCGAGCAGGCGATGGCCGCTCTCCGAAGCATGGCCGCCCCCCAAGCCCGAGTAGTGCGGGACGGCTCCGTGATCTCGGGGGTCGCCACCCAGCTCATGCCTGGTGACATCGTCGTCCTGGAGGCCGGTGACATCGTCGCCGCCGACGCCCGCCTCATCGAAAGCCCCAACCTCCGGGTAAACGAGGCGGCCCTCACCGGGGAGTCGGTGCCGGTCGACAAGGACGAGCATTCAATTCCCGCCGATGCAGGCGAAGTCCTCGGTGACCGCCACAACATGGTCTTCAAGGGCACTTCGGTGGTCTATGGCCGTGCTCGGGGCATCGTTGTGGCTACCGGCATGCAGACGGCACTCGGCGAGATCGCCGGTCTGTTGCAGACGCACCAAGCGCCGCGAACACCGCTGCAAAAGCGCCTTGCTGTCTTGGGCCGCTGGCTCGCAGTGGCCGCCATCGGCATCTGCGTCGTGGTGTTCCTGGCCGGTGTCGCCCGGGGTGAAGACGTCGAGGTGATGTTCCTCACGGCGGTCAGCCTGGCAGTGGCGGCCATCCCAGAGGCCCTGCCGGCGGTGGTGACGATCGGGCTCGCGCTTGGGGCACAGCGGATGATTGGTCACAATGCCCTGGTCCGCAGACTGCCCGCGGTGGAGACACTTGGATCGGTCACCGTCATCTGCACCGACAAGACCGGCACGCTCACCGAGGGCAGGATGTTGGTCGAACGTGTGTGGACGCTCGACGGCGAGGACGTGGTGACCGGCGCCGGCTTCAAACCATCCGGAGAGCTGATGCGCTCCGGTGTTCATCGCGACGTCGAACCGGATTCGCCGCTGGCGTCGCTACTCACCGTTGCAGCGCTGTGCAACGATGCCGTGTTGGTTCCCCCCGGTGACGGGAACGAGGAGTGGAGCATCGTCGGTGACCCCACCGAGGGTGCGCTGCTCGCTGCAGCCAGCAAGCTCGGCTTCGACCGGGAGCGAATGAATCAACGCTTCCCGCGAGCGGCCGAGATCCCGTTCGATTCCGATCGCAAACGAATGGTCACGATCCACCGCACGGACCATCCCGAAGTGCGGGTCGTGGCGGCAAAGGGCGCGGTCGAAGCAATGATCGAGGCAGTCACACGGGTAGCGGCGAGCACCGGCGAACTGGAACTGGACGAACCTACCAAGATGCTCGTGCTCGACAGGGCCGCTGGGTTCGCCGCAGACGGTTACCGCGTCCTGGCCCTTGCGGGACGCTCGGTGCACGACGGGGCGATCGCCCATGCCCTCGAATCCGAGCAAGATCTCGTGCTCTATGGGCTTGCCGCCATGGCCGATCCCCCACGGGAGGAGTCGCGCCGGGCCGTCGCTGCATGTCGCACGGCGGGAATCACACCGGTAATGATCACCGGCGATCACCCGGCGACCGGACAAGCGATCGGCGCACGCCTCGGGATCGTTGAGTCCGGCGACCAGGTGATGACGGGCGCCGAGCTGGCCCAGGAGAAGGCCGATGGGTTGGCGCGACACGTAGCGGACGTCGCTGTCTATGCCCGGACGTCACCGGAGCAGAAGCTCGACATTGTCAATGCATGGAAGGAGAACGGTGACATCGTCGCCATGACCGGCGACGGGGTCAACGACGCCCCAGCGCTCCGTACCGCCGACATGGGCGTCGCCATGGGGATCACCGGCACCGAGGTCGCCAAGGAGGCGTCCGACATGGTGTTGACCGACGACAACTTCGCCTCGATCGTCACTGCCATCGGTGAGGGGAGGCGGATCTACGACAACATCCGCCGATTCGTTCGCTACACGCTCACGTCGAATGCGGGCGAGATCTGGGTGATGTTCCTCGGACCATTCATTGGCTTGCCGCTTCCGCTGCAACCGGTGCAGATTCTGTGGATCAATCTCGTCACCGACGGCTTTCCCGGCTTGGCACTCGGAGTGGAACCGGCTGAAAAGGATGTCATGGAGCGGCCGCCGCGCCACCCGAAGGAAAGCATCTTCGCCAACGGTTTGTGGCAACAAGTGATCGTGATCGGCTTGTTGATGGGCTTCCTCACTCTGGGTGTCGGCCTGTGGGGCGAGGCCAATGATCGCCCGTGGCAGACCATGGTCTTCACCACGCTCGCCCTGTTGCAGTTGGGGAACGCACTTGCAGTCCGGTCCGAGACGCAGTCGTTCCTCAGCCTCGGAATCTTCACAAACATGTACCTGCTCTGGACGGTGCTGCTCACCGTGGCGATCCAGATCGTGATCATCTATTGGGGTCCACTCCAGCGTCTCCTCAAGACCGAGGCGTTGTCGACGCAAGAGCTCGCCATCGTCTTCGTCGTGTCGACGGGCGCCTTCGTCGGGGTCGAGATCGACAAGTGGATCAAGAGGCGGCAGTTGGCATCTCAGCTCTGAGGATCGCGTAAACCGGGCCCCAGGGACCTTGGCCCCTTTCATTCCCGTCGGAATTGCACGATCCTGGATCTGGGCCAAAGTGAGCCGAGGGACTGAGGTGCGAACGACGACACAGGTTGTGACCGAACAATCAGATTTTGACCCTGGACGAGACTGGGCTGAGCTCGCCCGCCAGATCCTGATCGTCGGGCTGGGCGTGTTCCTGTATTTTGCCGTCAGGGGTCAGACCGAAGGAGCTGAGTCGGCGGCGCTGGAGAACGGTCGCAGGATCCTGGAGTTCGAAGAGAGGATCTGGCTCGACTGGGAGATGGGTCTTCAATCCATCGTGCTCTCGTCGACTTGGCTCACCACGCTGTCGAACTGGGCCTATATCTGGCTGCACTGGCCGATCATCATCATCAGCCTGATCTGGCTACACCGCAATCGTCGCCTCCACTATCTGCTGCTCCGCAATGCGATGTTCGTCTCAGGACTGATCGGGTTGGCCATCTTCATTCGGTTCCCGGTTGCGCCACCTCGTATGTTGGACGGGTTCGTTGACACGGTGACAGATCTCTCGACCTCATATCGGATTCTGCAACCTCCTGATCTGGTGAACAAGTACGCAGCGGTGCCGAGCCTGCATGTCGGTTGGAACCTGCTGGTCGGGGTAGCCGTGTACTTGGCGGTGTCCAATCGGTGGCTACGAACACTTGCGGTTCTGAGCCCGATCGTGATGACCTTTGCGGTCGTTGCTACCGCCAATCACTATGTCATCGACGCGCTCATCGGCATCGTCGTTGCCGGTGTCGGCCTGGCCGTCGCCTTTCGGGTGCCGCCCCAAATTGCGTTAGGTCGTCGACTCGAACGCCGCGACAACCCCGAGATCGTCCACGATGAATCCGTCCACACCCCGGTTGGCGAGTTCGGTGATCACGGCCGGGTCGTTCGCGGCCCACGTGTAGAGCAAACCTCGGCGCTTCAGACGCCGTATGACCCCATCTCCGAGCAGACGAGAATGGACTACCGCGCCGTCGACCCCAGTCGGTAGGTAGCCCCGAGCGAGCAAGACCAGAAGCTCCCACCGGTTGCCTGCCGAGCGGAGAGTTCGAACCTCGGGAATCGGCACGAACCGTCGAAGGTGCCACCACGCCTTGGTCGAGACGAATCCGACCCGATCCATGGGGATCTCATGGAGAATTCGTTCGGGAAACCTCGGGCTGGGCCCCTTCAGATCCAGCCAGAACATCGTCGATGGCCGGGCAGCCTCCAGCACGGTCTCGAATCGAACACCGGAATGATCTCTGGGCAACAGATACCAGCGTTCCCAGTATCGGCCGGTGAGCCAGATCCTTTTGCTGTGGCGCGCCTCGATATCGGTTCCACGCGAGAGGTGGAGGTCGACCTCGATCGTGTTCGTGATCGGCTCGGCCTCGTGTAGCCGGGAGACCGTATTGCCGAAGCGATGAGCGACGAAATGAAGCGTCATCGGCTCAACCTGAGAGCGTCTATGCCGCCGACCCCAAGGTCATGGAGGTACCGAAGTGAAGTTGGAACCCGGCCGACTTCATCCGACGGCGGAACCACAGCACCGCGATGCCGAGCGTGGCTGCGGTGAAGGTCGGACCGGTGAACGATTTGATCAGGACGAAGGTGGTGACCTCCTGGGTGAGCAGCAACCAGAGCGTGAACCCAGCATTCACCAGACTTGTGAACGCCCACAGCAGCGACAAGCGAAGGAAGAAGAGCCGGAGCATCGGATGCTCCGCCGTGTCGGCGTCGAAGGGGCAGAAGTCATGGGCCAGCTTCTCAGCCAGAGGACGCTTCAACGGAACCGACGCCAAGAACGCGAGCCCGACCAGTGCGGTGGTGATCGTCGGCTGCAGGAAATAGACCACCAGGCTTCCCGTGGCAAGCGCCAGGGCGGTCTTGGCCGCCAGTCCGATGGTGCTCAAGACGACCAACCCGGGAACCGGGCTCCCGGTGGAGAGCCGGTAGACGACCACTGCGATCGACCATCCGAGAGCAGCCAACAGCGCTCCTGTAGTCCCAAGTAGATCAAGAAATCCAAGAAACAGCACCAGAGGGATGATCTTGCCTTCGAGCACCTTGGGCCACGAGTGCCGTGCGATCGCTAGCGGTCCCGGCACCACGAGTGGTCCATGCTTCACCTTGTCTGCCACCTCTCATTGAACGTCCGGACAAGCGTAGAACTTGAGAGGTGAGGCCCACTAACCACCAACCCGAAAAATCCTCGGAAATCCTGACCGCTTCAACACTCAGTGATGCAACGCACCCACTCGTGGTGATGTCGGTGTGGACTATTTGTTGAGATCGTGGTCGAGGGCCTCTCGAGCGCGCCGTATCCCTTCTCGCCCGCACTCCCGGGTCTGTTGGTCGAGTGGCCATGACGGCTCGGTATTCTGGGCGTCCCACAGCGAAATCTGTGTGAGCGGGACTTGGGAGGTGCGCCGTCTGGTCCTGGATCCTCGCCGTCTGGGAGTCCTGGTTGCCATCGGTCACCCTCCTCTCGCAAGGGTCCGGTCATCGGTCACACTGAGCGTCGGGGCATCCCGGTTGCTCCACTAGGGCCCTAGGTCCCTTTCTGGGGCACGTCGGGACCACGCCGTGCCGACGGCTCGAATAGGACGAAAGCCCGTATTTGGAACCTTGGACGGGTCGTACTGTCAGGTGTACACGAGGAGGATCCGATGCCAGTTCGACGCCTGCCCCCAAACCTGCCGGAGGGCAACGTTCATGACCCGGTGAGAACGGTCACCGAGTTCGTCGTTCTCACCGCCAGGGAAAGCGACACCATCGAGTTGGTGACGCGGCGAATGAGGCTCTTTGATTGCGGCGCGCTGTTGGTCAACTACGAGAACGGAGATCTCGGCATTCTGTCTGAGCGAGATGTCCTCAGAGCCGTTGCTGAGTGCCACCAGGATCGAACCGCCGGCGAACTGGCGTCGAGGAATCCTCTCTCGATCGACGCCGATCAAGACGTCGGTGCAGCGGCGACTCTGATGACCATGGCACGGGTGCGGCATCTGGTGGTACGTGACGGCGATGGGGATGGCATCGTGTCCTTGAGAGATCTCGTCGGACCGCTCCTGGCATCTGCGATGTCGTAGAGGAACTGAATGGTCGCTCTTTGGTTCATTCTTCTGGTTGTCTGCATCTTCGGCGCTGCTCTTTCGAGCCGGAAGGCGGTCACCGCGGCGCTCGAGATTGTTGAATCAACCCGTTTCTCGCCTGCGCTCGTGGGGCTCACGATCATGTCGATCGGTACCGACCTTCCGGAGATCGCAAACTCCATCGTCAGCGTTTCGTCGGGCCACGGCGATGTAAACGTTGGAGACTCAATGGGATCGGTACTGACGCAGATCACATTGGTGCTGGGGATCCTCTGCCTGGTCAGCACCACGGTCTCGGCCGATCGCAACTTCCTCATCTCCATTGGTTCAGCTGCGTTCTTCGCTTCGGTGGTTGTCTGGGTTTTTGTTCGCGATGGGACGCTGAGCCACTTCGACGGAGCGATTCTCGTGGTCCTGTGGTTTGGTGGGACGGTTCTCCTGGGACAATCCGAACTTCGGCCCCGGGAAGTTGTGCGGACCGAGAACGTGAACATCGCCAGAAACGTTGTCGTGACCCTGTTGTGGCTAGGACTCGTGGGCGCCTTCGCTTTTGGTGTTGTGACCGCGTTTCTCGAGCTTTCCGAAGACTTCGGGGTGCCCGAGTTCGTCGGCAGCTTCATCGCATTGTCGCTGGGGACCTCACTGCCCGAGCTCGCGGTCGACTACACGGCGATCCGAAAGGGCGCCACCTCGATGGCGATCGGAGGGATATTCGGCTCGTCGTTCGTTGATGCAACCCTCTCGGTGGGAATCGGTCCTGCGCTGTTCAGCTCGGAGGTCTCGGGCGACGTGCTGTTGGGCGTAGGTCTTGCGGCGGTCGGCGTGGCGGTTGCGACCTTCGCCGTTGCCAGAACCAGAGTCCTGGACTGGCGACTGGGCGTCCTGCTCATCTCCGTCTATGCCTTCTCTCAGCTCGCGGTTGCGTTCGGCTGAGGGGTCCTGTTGCTGCCCGAGTTCAGTAAGGTCTGAAGACTCTACTGAGCTGCTGGACCCTGTCTGGCATACTGGGGGCATGACCCACGCAAAGGGCCCGACACCACCAGCGGAGACGCCGTGGGAGTTCTATCCCGATGATGATCTTCGGGAAGAGCCCGCTCTGGCCGCCGAGGATGATGCGATGCACATCGAGTTCGTCGACGGAGCGCCCTTTTACCCCTCGCCACCGGCCACTGTCGTCCACTATCTCGACGACGAGGAGCCCGAGGTGCCGGATTCATCGATCGAGCCACAGACCAACGATGTCACTCCGCAGGTCGATGCACTTCTGATCCAGCAGCACTACATGTCTGAGGACTGACCAAAGCCTCTAGATACTCATCACTGTTCGGTGTTGAGTACGGGCCGAAGGCCGGTGCACACGGCCGAGAGAGGGCACGCCCTCTCCCGCTTGGCAGCAAGCGGACCCTCCAACCAGTGCCGGTCCCTTCCCTCGGGACCGGCACTGGCGCGTCGACGGGGATGTTCTGGGCCGGCGCCAGCGGGACCTTGGACTCTTCCGAGCCTCACTCCGGAGTGACTAACTGAACCAGTGGACACATACGGGCATTTGTGTGCGAATTTCGACTGGAATCAGGCTCAACTCGAGCTCTCAGGATTACCCGGAGGCGGTCTGAATATCGCCCACGAAGCCCTTGACCGGCACGTGACCGATGGGAACGGTGACCGTGTGGCGATTCGATGGCTGGCGAAATCGGGCGAGCAGCTGGACCTCACCTATGGCGACATGGTGGCGCAGACCAACCGGTTCGCCAATGTGCTCGACGACCTCGGAAGCGACGGTGTTGCCACACTGATGGGACGCGTCCCGAGCCTCTACGTGGCGGCACTGGGAACGCTCAAGGCTGGGGCGGTCTACACACCGCTGTTCGCAGCCTTCGGTCCCGATCCGATCAAGATGCGCCTCGACATCGGACGCATCGACACGCTCGTGACAACGGCGCAGCACTACCGCCGCAAGATCAAGGGAATTCGGTCCGAGCTGCCGGCGCTCCGGCACGTGCTGATCGCCGGGCCGGGGGCTGAGGACTTCAATGATGCGACGGTCATGGATCTCGATGAACTCCTCGGCTCGGCCGACCCGGACTACACCGTGGCTCAGACCCAACCCGAGGATCGTGCGTTGCTTCACTTCACCAGCGGAACGACCGGCAAACCCAAAGGCGCAATCCATGTTCACAACGCCGTCGTGGGCCACTCGGTGACGGGCCGACTCGTACTCACGATGAACCCCGGCGATGTGTTCTGGTGTACGGCCGATCCAGGATGGGTGACCGGGACGTCCTACGGGATCATCTCCCCCCTCGTCAACGGGGTGACGAGCATCGTCGACGAGGCCGAATTCGATGCCGAACGTTGGTACAGGATCCTGCAGGAACAGAAGGTGAACATCTTCTACACCGCCCCGACCGCGCTGCGCATGCTTCAGAAGATCGGCACCGAGGTGCGCTCCGGCTTCGACTTCACCGAATTGCGAGTGGTCGCCAGCGTGGGAGAACCACTCGACCCAGAGTCGGTGGTCTGGGCTGGGAACGTTTTCGGAGTTCCGGTACTCGACAATTGGTGGCAGACCGAGACCGGTGCGATCATGATCGCCAACTTGGTTGGTGAACCTGTGAAACCGGGCTCGATGGGTCGGCCACTTCCAGGCGTCACCGCAACCTTGCTCGCAACCGATCCCGACGGAGAGCTCGTTCGTGATGCAGACGGCATGCCCCGAGAGGTGACCGCAACCGATGAGGTCGGAGAACTCGCCCTCCTTGCAAACTGGCCGTCGATGTTCCGCGGCTACCTCAACCAGCAACGCCGCTACGAAGAGTGTTTCGCCGGCCCGTGGTACCACTCCGGCGACCTCGCACGCAGGGACGCCGACGGCTACTACTGGTTCGTTGGTCGCAACAATGACGTGATCAAATCCGCGGGCCACCTGATCGGACCGTTCGAGGTCGAGAGTGCCCTCACCGAGCATCCGGCTGTGATCGAAGCGGGCGTGATCGGCAAACCGGATCCGACCGCGGGGAGCATCGTCAAGGCGTTCGTAGTACTGGCTTCAGGAATCGAGGGGGATGACGGTCTCCGCAAGTCGTTGATCGCTCACTCGAGAAAGCGGCTGGGCCCTGCCGTCGCACCTCGTGAAATCGATTTCGCTGAAAGCCTTCCTCACACCCGGAGCGGAAAGATCATGCGTCGGGTGCTGAAGGCTCAGGAACTCGGCACCGATGTTGGCGACCTCTCGACTCTGGAGGTACCCGCATGACCGGGACACCAACCAAGCTGCTGGCCGACATGATCCGGATACGCACGATGGAAGAGCGATGTGCAGAACTGTACGGTCAGACAAAGATCCGCGGTTTTCTCCACCTCTACATCGGGGAGGAAGCCATTGCGGCTGGTGCGATATCCCAGCTTCGTGACGACGACAACGTGCTCGGCACGTATCGCGAACACGGTCACGCGCTCGTCCGAGGTGTCTCGGCCCGGGCGATCATGGCCGAGATGTACGGGAAGGCCACCGGGTGCTCGGGCGGGCGAGGAGGATCGATGCACCTCTTCGATGCAGAGCGACACTTCTATGGCGGCAACGCCATCGTGGGTGGGCATCTTCCGCTGGCGGTTGGCTTGGCTCTGGCCGATCAGATGAAGGGAAATGACCGAGTGACGGCGTGCTTCTTCGGCGAAGGGGCGATGGCCGAGGGTGAGTTCCACGAGTCCATGAACCTCGCTGCACTCTGGGATCTCCCGGTTCTTTTCTGTTGCGAGAACAACCTCTATGCGATGGGCACCTCGCTGGAGACCAGCGAATCCGAGACCGACCTCGCCCTCAAGGCGAGCAGCTACAACATGCCGGCCTGGCCGATCGACGGCATGAACGTCGAGGATGTTGCCGACGGCATGAATCGGGCGGTACTCGCCACCCGAGCCGGAGGAGGACCGGCCTTTCTCGAGTTCAGAACCTATCGGTTCAGGGCCCACAGCATGTTCGATCCGGATCTCTACAGGGATCCCAGTGAGGTCGAGGAATGGAAACAGCGTGATCCGATCACGCTGTTCTCCCAGGCCCTGACGAGCAGAGGTGAGATCAGCGACACCGAAATATCCGCGCTCTGGTCACGTGCGGTCGAAGAAATCGACGACGCCGTCGAGTTTGCCGAAGCCGCCGACTGGGAACCGATTGAGACGCTGTCGGACCACGTGTACGCCATGCCACGCGAGGTTGAATCCGCGATTCTGCCGACGTCGACCGACGACGACTGGGCAGGAAGCGGCGACCCGATCTCAGAGGTGACGACATGACCACCGACAACATCGCTCCGCATGCGCCGGTCGATGGCCAAGAAATCACCTACCGCGACGCTATGCGCGAGGCAATCAGGGAGGCGATGACCGAGGATGAGCGGGTCTTCATCATGGGCGAGGACGTCGCCGACTACGGAGGCACCTATGCGGTGACGAAGGGGCTATTCGAAGAATTTGGTCGCGCTCGCGTCCGCAACACACCACTTTCCGAATCCGGCTTCGTCGGTGCAGGTGTGGGAGCTGCCCTCGGAGGGATGCGACCGATCGTGGAGATCATGACCGTCAACTTCAGCCTGCTGGCGCTCGATCAGATTGTCAACAACGCCGCAACTCTGCGACACATGTCGGGCGGGCAGTTGAGCGTTCCTCTGGTTGTCCGCCTCACAACCGGTGCCGGGCGGCAACTCGCAGCTCAGCATTCCCACAGCTTGGAAGCCTGGTACGCCCACGTTCCCGGATTGCGGGTCGTAGCACCTGCGACGGTCACCGACGCTCGCTGGATGCTCCACGAGGCACTGGCTGATCCTGACCCAGTGATCATCTTCGAACACGCGACGCTCTACAACACCAAGGCATTTCTGGCACCCGGACCTGTTGATCTGAGCTCGGCGGCCGTCCGGCGAGCGGGACAGGACCTCACGGTGGTGGCTTCGGCCGGCATCGTTCCCAAAGCGCTCGAGGCTGCTGAGCGACTCAGCGAAGAGGGCATGTCGCTCGAGGTGATCGACCTCAGATCGCTGCGGCCGCTGGATCGGCCCACCATGGCCGAATCGGTCACCAAAACCCACCGAGCGCTCGTGGTCGATGAAGGATGGAAGGCGGTGGGTCTGGCAGCCGAGCTGGCCGCTGGAATCACCGAGGACTGCTTCTACAGTCTGGACGCGCCTGTTCGCAGACTCTCGTCCGCCGATGTACCAATCCCCTACGCCAAGCATCTCGAGGAGGCTGCAATCCCCACCACGGATGACATTGTCGGGGCGGCTCGAGAAATCATCCTGGATGGACGCCCGTCGTGACCGCGGCCGACACACCAGTCGGCAACGCGCCGACGTCTGATTCCGAGAGCCACACGTTCTCTCTGCCATCGCTTGGGGCCGACATGGATCAGGGCACGGTTCTGCAATGGCTGGTCTCTCCAGGTGATCGAGTGCAACGTGGCGATGTCGTTGCAAGGGTGGAGACCGACAAGTCCGACATCGATGTTGAAATCTGGCAATCTGGCACGATCACCGAGGTGCTGTTGGAAACCGGCATCCAGGTTCCGGTGGGTACCCCACTGCTGCGCCTCACCGGACCGGATGCGGGGCCGGCCGAAGCACCGCAAGAAAGACCGGCGAGTTCAGCCACCGCCCAATCTCCGACCTCGCCTCCGATGCCAGGACGGCCGACACCCGCTCGAACCGACCGCGCAGGGGGAATCGATTCGGCGCCTCGGTCGTCCCCCTACGCACGCTCCTTGAGCCAGCAACTCGGGGTCAGTCTTGCCAAGATCACGGGTTCGGGTCCCGGTGGAGCGATCATCGCACGCGACATTCCCACCGCCTCGCTCGCTGCACCCCCCAAAACAGACACCAAGGAGCCGACGCCTGCCCAAAGAATGCGCAACGCAATAGCCGAGCGGATGTCGATCGCCAATCGTGATATCCCGCATTATCATCTCGAACGCCAAATCGACATGACTGCGGCGCTCCAGTGGCTCGAGTATCACAACGAAGAACTTGACGTCGCTCACCGAGTTGTTGCGGCTTCGTTGCTCATCAAGGCGACCGCCACGTCTGCGGCCGACGTACCTGCCTTGAACGGCTTCTGGAAACAGGGGGCGTTTCATCGTTCGGACAACGTCAACGTTGCCGTAGCCGTGTCGCTGCGAAAAGGTGGGCTGGTCACCCCTGTGATCTCAATGGCTGAGGACCTGTCCATCGATCAAACCATGGACGCACTTCGAGATCGAGTGGCCGGTGCTCGCTCGGGCACACTGCGGAGCAGCTGGATGGAAGGAGGCACGATCACGGTGACCAACCTGGGCGACAACGGGGCCGATAAGGTCCACGGCGTGATCTTCCCGCCTCAGGTCGCGCTCGTCGGATTCGGCCGAATTCACCAGGGCCCCGTGGTCGTTGAAGGTCTCGTCGCAGCCCGACCCGTGGTCGCCGTCACCCTCAGCGCTGACCACCGCGCCACCGACGGCGCAACCGGCAGCCGTTTTCTCAATCGTCTCAACCACTACCTACAGAATCCCGAGGAGCTATGAAAGCAGAATCAACCCAGCCATTGGCGGTCGAACGAGCTACCGAAATCGTGATTCAGGCGATTGGAATGGTTGCACCAGACGTCGAAGACGAACTCGCCTCACTCGATTTGAACTGCGACTTCTTTGAAGAGTTCGAGTTGGACTCCATGGATCATGCAAACGTGATGACGAAACTATGGGAACTCTCGGGGATTACTATTGCGGAGCGTGAGTACGCGTCGATGCGAAGCGTGTCCTCCATCGCAGGGTTTCTCGCCGAAAGCGCACCCGTGGAAAAGGAGAAAACGTGACGAACGAAGACAAGGATCGGCCCGGCTATGACGAGGCGATAGATCGCCTCGTCGACGCTCTGGACGACCCAGGATTGGACCCTGGTCAGGTTGCCCAGTTGCGTAGCGTTCTCGGCACCCGACCGCACCGAACCATCGAACACCGCAACCGGCTGCTCGAGGCGCTGGACAGGTTCGAAACCGATCATCCCGGATTCACCAAGCTGGTGAATGACGTCGCCTACTACCTGAGCGGCTCGGGCATCTAGAACCGGTCCTGGGCTGATGACCTCCGACCCTAGAGATCGAAAGGTCGGCAGCGCATACTGACCGAACCACACAAGACATGAGGAATCGGGCCAGGTGATCAACTCATCTGGACCCGTCACTCAGGGACCAGGGGTCCTCGGTCACGAGGATTGGCGATCCGGGAATCGGATCAACTGGCGTTCAGTCGCCAGATCCGAATCGGCCGAGAACCCCTACCAATGGGCTCCGCCTGCGGGTGGAGCCCATTGGCGTGCGGGACCTTGTGCTCTTGGCATCCGGCACCCTCGACCCACAGGCTTGCCCCATGCCGCGACCCACGAATCAAGCTGACCTCCTTCGCGCAGCCAGCCACGAGTTCGATCGGTTGTGGTCTGCGATTGACGACGTTCGGCTCGAAGACCGCGAGCGACCGGGAGCATGCGAGACGTGGTCGGTGAAGGACCTGGTCTTACACCTGCACGCATGGCAGGAAATGGCCCTCGACTGGGAGTCGGTTGGGTCCACAGGCGAGCTTCCCTCCATCCCGGCTGAGGGCTACTCCTTCGCGGAGACTCCTGCGTTGAACCATGCGATCTATGAGCGCACCAAAGATACGAGCTGGGACGATGCGGTGGAGCATCTCAAGCGCACTCACGCTGCGCTCCTTCATGTGATTGCCGGCTACGACGACGAGGACTTGTTCGCAAAGAAGCGTTATCGGTGGACTCGATCCACCTCGGTCGGGGCATACATGGTGTCCGCAACCTCCAGTCACTATGCCTGGGCATCAAAGCTGATTCGCAAGTTTGCGAAGACGCTGGGTTCTGACCGCTCGACGTCTCCCTGATGGACTCTGTGACCAAGAAGGCGCTGGTAGCCGCAGCTGTGTGTGCCGGCGTGGCGTTCGCAGCCACATGGCTCAACTATCGGTGGCTCACTCCTCAACTGGAGGCCCGCACCGATTGGCTACGGGACATGCAGGGGTTTCTCTTCTCGTCGATCCCCGTTGCCACCGCAGCTGCCGCAGCCCTGGGTTGGACCGCCGCCCACAAGCACTTCGAAGGCCAGTAGCCGCCGTTCGTCGGCGCCAGGACGCCTCCTCACTAACCGAGTATCGGCGCTGCGCGCCGAACTCGCCCCGGAGGGA
>JBLYYW010000102.1:0-5121 GCA_048550155.1 Acidimicrobiales bacterium
CCGTTCGACCTTGAGCGCACGCTGCTTGGCCACCTTGGCCGCAAGTTCGGTTGCACTTCCAAGGGAGGCACTGGCCTTCTGACTGGCTGAGGTGGCTGCAGTCTCGGCTCCTTCGAGCATCGGCAGTACCCGACGTTGCACGTCGTGAGCGACCTCGTTCAACGACCCAATCGCTGATCGGATCTGAGTCGAACCCTCGTCAATGGCCGGGAGTGACAGCACACCGTCGGTCTGAGCCGAGGCGATGTCGACCAGCTTGGTGAGGAGCGGCGCCGCTTCGGCTTCGATTTCTTCGAGGCGGTTCTGGGCAGCGGTGGCTTCGGCGTTGGCGTCTTTGGCAGCGTCGACAAGCTCCCGGACAGCCGCTTCCACCGATGCGGTGCCGAACAACGTGCGGAACAGCTTCTTGCGTTCGGCGCTGTTGGCAACCAGGAGTCGCTTGAACTCACCTTGAGGCAGGAGTCCGACCCGTTCGAACTGGTCCTGAGTCAACCCCACCAGCGTGGCGCACTGCTTGGTGACCTCGTTGATGGTGGAGGTGAGCGGGTCCCACCCCGTACCGTCCCATCTGTAGAGCGCTGCCTGATTCTTGACTTCGGTGAACCCGGCACCCCGCATCTTGGGCCGTTCGTGTTTGGGGATCCGCACGACCCGCCACTTTGCGTTGGCAGCTCGGAAGACCAGTTCGACCTCACACTTCTGTCGCGGGCCTGCGTGTTCGGAACGAACCGTTCCGGCCGGGCGCATTCCTGGGAGATCGCCATAGAGGGCAAAGGTGAGCGCGTCGAAAATGGTGGTCTTGCCGGATCCGGTGTCTCCGGTGACGCTGAACAAACCCTTCTGAGCCAGGGCGTCGAAGTCGATCACTTCGGTGCCCGCGTACGGGCCGAATCCGCTGATGGTGAGTCGCTCGAAATGCACTACGCCACCTCTCCGTCAATGAGGAGCAGCTGGCCCTGTGCCGGGCCAGACTCCTCGAGCTCAGGTCCGACCTCAACCGCAGGATTCTCCTCGACATCGCCCACGTCGGCTCCCGCCGCCACCAGCGCATCGATGATCATCTGGAACTGGGTGTGATCGGCGGCGGCTCCGGTCACCGTTTCCAGGAACGCGTGGACATCGCCGGCGAGCGACGCAGCGGTGGTCTCGACCGGTTGCCGGTGCCGAGCTCGAACTGTCAGGTTGGTCAGCTTCAGTTCGATGATGTGAGGGAAGATCTTCTCCAATCGCCGCTTTGCATCGCGAACAGTTGAGGGGTCGGTGAGTTCGACCCTGATGAGGCTGTCGTTGTCGGGCTCCGCAGTCATCAGCTTGGCGAAGGTGTCCCGCACGGTTCGGACACCTTTGCCGACCGGCACGGAGATCAACCGGATCTCGGAGGCACCGGTGGGGTCCATCTCGACCAGAACCACCGACTTGGGATCGGTTTCGCTGAAGGAATACGGCAGTGGCGTACCCGAATATCGGATGGTCTCAGAACCCCGGACGGTTTGTGGTCGATGAAGGTGGCCGAGGGCGGTGTAGCTGAACCCCTCGAACACTTCGGCGCCGATGTGGTCGGTACCTCCCACTGAAGCGACCGGCGTGCGCTCGGAATCGCACCCCTTCGCGCCCGCAATGAAGCCGTGAGCGATGGACAGCGAACGCATCCCGGGGGGAATGGCGGCCAGCGCCGCCTCGGCACACGCCGTGACGACCCGGTTGTGGCTGAAGGGCCCGTCGGCAGGATCGAGTAGTGAGAACCCTGGCGGCATCATGCGGGGATCGAGGAAGGGGATGGCTGCGATCGCCAGCGGTCCGTCGCTGAAGTTGCGGATTACGACGTCAGCGCCATCTGGGTATCCGCCCCGGAGGATCAGCCCGCTGGTCTCTGTGAATGCGTGATACATGGCGACCCGGTCTGGGGAATCGTGATTGCCCGAGATCGCCGCAACTTCAATTCCGGCCTTGTTGAGTGCATCGACGGTGCGGTTGAAAGCCCGCATCGCCTCGGCCGGGGGAGTGGTGCGGTCGTAGATGTCGCCGGCGATGACCACCAATTCCACGGCATGCTCTACAGCGGTGGCGACAAACCACTCCAGGAACTCCTCTTGGTCGGCGAGGAGGCCGTAGGTGCCGAACGACCGACCCAGATGCCAGTCCGATGTATGCAATATGCGCATTCGTCCAGCATGACCAAGGGGTGTGACAGAGTCGTGGATGCTCGGCCGGATCAGTCCGTGAGAAGAGTCTTCTGAACTGGGCAAACGGCGGTTGTGAAGGATTTCTCTCAGCGGCCGTTGTGGCTGAAATGTTGGTAGTCCTTCAACGAGTTCCAGTTCCCACCCCATTTCCAACCGATCCGCTCGAACGCGGCCACTACGGGATCGTCCACGTTGATCATCCCGGTGCGCTGCCAGCTGCGATCGCCGAACGAGCCGGCGAGGGCGGGGATCACGGTAAGGCTCTTCACGTACGGGTTGTGAAACGGATTGATGTCGAGGGCAAGACCCGAGGCATGCTCACTGAACCGGGTGCCGCCCGTGACCTTTCGGCACACGAACGATGAAGTGTTGTTGGTATCGCCCCAGTGAGGCGGGGTGAGATCGGCTGGTTCAACGATCCGCATTTCCTCGATCGGAAACCGCCGTTCAAAAAGCTCGCCGAAGATGGCAGCGACTTCCTCTGCGTAGTCCGAGTGCAGTATCAACTCACCGGTATGGGGCTTGGAATCGAATCCGATGAAGCTGACTGTCACATACGACAACTCGTCCGGACTGACCGGGCATTCCTCGTCCCAGGTGGACCGGGCCAGGGTTGCATCGTCGATCGGAGACACAGTCCAACGGAACACGCCGTCGTCGGGAGGTGGCGACAGCAGGTCGGTGGTTGAAAGATTCCGTTCCCGAAGGGCGAATGGGGTGGCCTGCACACGAGCGGAACCTCCTGTGTCGGTTGCGAGTACGGCGACGGGAACCCCACCCTTGATCGTCGGTTCGGGCGTCGTGGTGCTGGTGGTCTCCAGGGCCACCTCTGTTCGAGGCTGAGACCCGGTCGCCAGTGGATCGGCGGCAACGGTTGTAGCCGGTGCATCCGAGGCAACCGTTGTGGTGCAGGCCGACGCTACGAGCGTGAGTACGGCCACGAACACCTTGGACACCATGCGCACCGTCTGAGTGTCGCAGCAAACCCCGGTCGAGAGCGATCACTGTCGGCGTCTAGGCAGGATTTCAGAGGCAGGGGCCGGTCGGCCACAGGTTTGCCCGCCGCACGACCAGACCGACCCCTGCAAAAGGGGGGCGAACTTTGGAGGTTCGCCGCCTACCTAGTCTTCGGTTACTACTTGCAGATTATTGAGTTTTCCCTAGAAGAATCATCGAGTGACCCCACTTCGTTGTCGAGCTGGTGAAGCTTTTTCGTGCGGAGGCTGCGAGACTGCCTCAACCTCGATAGACCGGAGGTTCAGATTCTGAAAGGCCCGCACATGTCGGATGCATCCAACGCCAACTTCAATTTCGATGATGTAGGCGTTGTGTCGTCGGTTCGGGTCGAGGGGCACGAGGTCGTCACCTCGGCCGAAATCGACGACCGGCTCGAACCGTTCTACGCCAAAGGTGGTGCTCGGCCCGGCCTGCTCGACCGTCTGGCCGGGGTGCACGAACGACGCCAGTGGGTCGAAGGTTTCAGCTTCGCTGACGCATCCGCCGCAGCGGGCGAAAGGGCGATTCAAGACGCCGGGATCGATCGTGGTCGCATCGGTCTGCTCATCGATTCGTCGGTGTGTCGAGCCCGGCTCGAACCGTCCACGGCTGTGACGGTGCATCACATGCTCGGACTGTCACCCACCTGCATGAACTACGACATTTCCAATGCGTGCCTTGGCTTCCTCAACGGCATTCATCTCGCCGGAATGATGATCGAGGCCGGCCAGATCGAGTACGCCCTGGTGGTCGACGGCGAGGGAACACGCGAGATTCACACCAACACCATCGATCGCCTCAATGCGCTCGGCGAAACGGCGGAAGACTTCTCGGAGAACTTCGCGTCTCTTACGCTCGGGTCCGGCGCTGCTGCCATGGTGATCGGAAAACACAGCACCAACCCCGGCAGTCATGCGGTGCTGAAGGGGTTCTTCCGCGCTGAAAGCCGCCACCACGAGCTGTGCGTCGGTTCGTTGGAGAACATGCGCACCGACGCCCGGGCTCTGCTCGATGCGGGGACCGAGCTGGCCAAGGTGGCGTGGGATTATGCCGACACCGCCGAATGGATGGACATGGATCGCTACATCCTCCACCAGGTCTCCAAAGTGCATCACGCCGCAATGATCGATGTCTTGGGAATCAACCCCGATCGGGCGCCGCTCACGTTCCCCAGCTTCGGGAACATCGGGCCTGCGGCCATTCCGTTCACTCTGGCCCACTATTCCGACACCCTCAGCGATGGCGACCGGGTGCTGTGCATGGGCATTGGCTCAGGCCTCAACGCCGGCGTGCTCGAGCTGGTCTGGTAGCACGCAGTGGCAGAGTCGGCCTCGCTCCCCGCAGAGCTGCCGCCAACACTGTCGGGAATCGATCCGTCATGGTCTCGGTTGGTCGATGTTCCGGGCCTGGACGGGGGTGGACGGACGTTCCACGTCCTCGACAGCTACGCCGATCGAGCCGACAAGGCTCACCTCACGGTCCTGTGTGTGCACGGCAATCCATCATGGTCCTACCTGTGGCGGAACGTGATCGCCACCGCTCCGAGAGGTGTCCGTGTGGTGGCTCCGGACCACCTCAATATGGGGTATTCAGAACGCTGCGGCTCAGACCGCACCCTGTCCCAGAGGGTTGATGACCTCGGCCATCTCACCGATGTGCTGGGTATCGAAGGCTCGGTGATCACGCTCGCTCATGATTGGGGTGGACCAATTTCGATGGGATGGGCCCAACGCCACCTGGCGCAGATGAGGGGGGCGGTTCTGACGAACACGGCTGTCGCTCAACCTGGATCCGGAACTCCCCCCAAACTCATCACCACCGCCGGGTCGGCGGCCCTGCTGCGCACGGTCACCGAGCGAACGAGCACGTTCAT
The DNA here is from genome assembly GCA_048550155.1 of Acidimicrobiales bacterium. GTDB lineage: Bacteria > Actinomycetota > Acidimicrobiia > Acidimicrobiales > SZUA-35 > JABDIY01. Next base: position 5,053 of record JBLYYW010000102.1, read on the forward strand.
TCGTGCGGGGTTGGCATTGTCCCGCCCTCAGCCCTCACCCGAGGTGAGGCAAGGATTCCTCGCTCCCTA
>JBLYYW010000103.1:0-2929 GCA_048550155.1 Acidimicrobiales bacterium
GGCGATGGGCGATGACAAAACTGGTTCGGTCTGCCCGCAGAGCCGACATGGCGTGTTGGACGAGCACCTCGGTACGGGTATCGACCGAACTCGTTGCCTCGTCGAGAATCAGCAGGGCCGGGTCGGCGAGGAATGCCCGAGCGATTGTGATGAGCTGCTTCTCGCCCGCACTGACTGTGCCGCCCTCGTTGTCGATCACCGTGTTGTAGCCCTCCGGGAGAGCCCCAACAAAGCGGTCGACATAGGTGGCTTGTGCCGCACTGCGGATCTCCTCAGCGGTTGCATTGAGTCGCCCATATCTGATGTTGTCTTGGATCGACCCCTCAAACAGCCAAGTGTCTTGGAGCACCATTCCAGTCTGCGAGCGCAGATCGTGGCGAGCCATGGATGCAATATCGACGCCATCGAGAGTGATGCGTCCCGCATCGAGGTCGTAGAAACGCATGATGAGATTGACGAGCGTTGTCTTGCCTGCACCAGTCGGCCCGACGATGGCCACTGTCTGGCCGGGGTCGACATGGAAGCTCACATTCTCGATGAGCGGTTGCTCCTCGAGGTAGCGGAAGGAGACATTTTCGAACGCAACTCGCCCATGGGTTGCCGTTGGCCGCTCGGCAGATGCCGTCTCGGCGGGCTCGCTCTCGGCGTCGAGGAGTTCGAAGACCCGCTCCACCGATGCCACCCCGGACTGGAGCAGGTTCACCATCGATGCAATCTGGGTGACAGGCCGAGTGAACTGACGTGAATACTGGATGAATGCCTGGACATCGCCAAGGCTGAGTGTGCCACTGGCCACCCGGAGCCCGCCCAGCACTGCGATGATCACGTAGTTGAGGTTTCCGATGAACATCGCGATCGGCATGATCAGGCCCGACAGGAACTGCGCCCCAAAGCTCGATTCGTAGAGATCGGCGTTCTCAACCTCAAAGGACTCCTGCACCTCGTTCTGGCGTCCGAACACCTTCACGAGCGCATGTCCTGTGAACGCCTCCTCGATACGAGCATTGAGCGCTCCGGTGTGGCGCCATTGGGCAATGAACTTGCTCTGTGATCTCTTCATGACGGCGGCGGCGAGCAGCATCGTCAACGGGATAGTGACGAGGGCGATTAGGCCGAGCGTTGGCGAGATCCAGAACATCATTCCAAATACGAAAATCACCGTCAGTACCGAGTTGAGCAGTTGGCTCATGGTTTGTTGCATGCTCTGGGCGACGTTGTCGATGTCATTGGTCACCCTGCTCAGTAGTTCGCCGCGCGGCTGGCCGTCGAAATAGCGCAGCGGCAGGCTGTTCACCTTGTCTTCTACCTCAGCGCGCAGCCGCAGCATCGTGTTCTGGACCACATCGTTGAGCAGATAGCTCTGCACGAACTGGAAGATGGCAGAAGCCACATAGAGGGCGAGGGCGGTGAGGAGGATGACCCGCAGCGAGCCAAAATCGATCCCCTGCCCCGGGATCAGGTCCACACCGCTCAGCATGTCGGCGACTTGCTCATCGCCGCGGGCGCGGGCGCTTGCGATGACCTGTTCCTTGGTGGCGTTGGCCGGCATCGACTTGCCGATGACCCCGGCGAAGATCGTGTCGGTCGCGCGTCCCAGCACCTTGGGTCCGACGGCGGCGAGGGCGACGCTGGTCACGCCGGCAACGAACAGGGCAATCACCTTGGGTCGTTCCGGGCGGAGCCTCCCCGCTAGTCGCCGCAGCGACGGGCCAAAGCTCAGTGCCTTCTGCCCGACCATGCCGCTGCCAAACGGCCCACGGCCGGGTCCGCCGCCTTGGATTTCAACCCGCTCCGTCTTCTTCATTGTGGGGGGTGTCGCGCTCATGACCGCTCCGACGCAAGTTGCGAGTCGACGATTTCGGCATATGGGCCACAGCTCTCCAGCAACTCGTCATGAGTGCCGAGGCCGACGATGCCGCCGTTCTCCAGAACGACGATCTGGTCGGCATCCATGATCGTCGCCACCCGCTGCGCAACGATGATCACGGTGGCATCGGCGGTGACCCCCTTGAGCGCGTGACGGAGGCGAGCATCGGTAGCTACGTCGAGAGCGGAGAATGAGTCGTCGAACAGATACAGTTCCGGACGCCGAATCAGAGCCCGAGCAATCGCCAAACGTTGCCGCTGTCCTCCCGAAACGTTGGTGCCTCCTTGGGCGATGTCAGAATCCAGTCCGTCCGGCATCGCTTCGACAAAGTCGCGGGCCTGCGCTATCTCGAGCGCTTCCCACATCTCCGCCTCGGTAGCGTCGGGTTTGCCGTAGCGAAGGTTGGAAGCGACCGTCCCCGAGAACAGGTAGACCGTCTGCGGCACAAAGCCGACCTTGTTCCACAGTGTGTCTGGGTCGATCTGGCGAACATCAACACCGTCGACAAGAACCCGTCCGCTGGTCGCATCGAAGAGGCGGGGGATCAGGTTGACGAGGGTTGTCTTGCCGGTCCCGGTGGAGCCGATAACCGCCGTGGTCTGGCCCGGATGCGCCGTGAAGGTCACGCCCTCCAACACCGCATGGTCGGCGCCCGGATACCGGAATCCTGCGTCCTCGAATTCCACGGTGCTGTGCTTGGGGAGTTGAGTTACGCCTTCGGCAGGGGGGACGACCGACGAGTCCGTGTCGAGAACCTCACCGATCCGATCTGCGGAAACCGAGGCCCGCGGCAACAGCATGAACATGAACGTCGCCATCATCACCGACATGAGGATCTGGATGATGTAGGTGAGGAATGCGGTCAATGATCCGATCTGCATTGCCCCGGAGTCGACACGGCCGCTGCCAAACCAGAGCACCGCAACGCTGGAGACGTTCATGATCAACATGACGGCGGGGAAGATCGCCGCCATCCAGCGGCCAACGGTGATCGACACGTTGGTCAGATCGGTGTTGGCTTCACCGAAGCGGTCCGCCTCGAACGGCTCGCGGACGAAGGCA
>JBLYYW010000104.1:0-30883 GCA_048550155.1 Acidimicrobiales bacterium
CAATGGAGATCCTGTCATTGGCCAAGTCCGAACTCTACGCAGTCATGGCCGAGCCGCTGAGGGAAGACACCGCCACCCCGGACACCGCCGCCGACGAGCGGTGAGTTGTCAGCGCCACCGGCGGGCCAACTTGATGGCCCGCCGGACTTGGCGGTCGGAGAGATCAAACCATTCGCCGTTCATCCGGTGCCGCTCGAAGTGGATGTGAAGGTCGCGTTCTACCGCCCGGGCATCGGCGGTCGTGCGACATCCGATTGCTTTCACGAGTCGAAGCGGTTCGGGATGGCCGGTCTGAAGTGAGGCGACACGTCCTCGGGGATCGCCCGAGATCCCGATCTTCGTGGCAGCCTGTTCGTCCTGCAAAAGGTACACATAGGTTCGGTCCCGGCTCCAGGAAAAATGGAGCGGCAGCCGCTCGATCGAACGAATCACCTCACCCCCTGCGTGGGCGAGAACGGTCGAGCCCGTAAGCACTCGAACCACGATGCCGAACCACCCGATCACGAGTCCAGCAGCGAGGAGGACCAGAGCCGTGATCACAACAACGGCGATCCGGAGCGAATTCAGGATCCAAATCACAACGATGTAACCATCGGCGAACGCGAGCGCGAATCAAGCCCGATTTCCGCCGAGCGCTAGGGAGTGAGTGCGGCAGAGGTGCTGATACGGGGTTCGGTCGCGGCGTGGGCCACTCCATCGACAAGATCGATCATGTGCGCATGCCCCACGTTCACCGGGCGGTGCTCGACCGTCTGCCCCCGACGTTCGAGGCCCACAACCCATTCCACGGGCGCATCGGGCTCGAGGACGACGTTTGGGGCGTCGGGATCCTCCCAGGTGTCGAATCCGGTGGATGCCGGTGGTTCCAAGATCCACCTCGGCGCGGCCAGAACCTCGCCTGGCGACTGCTGGTTGTGCAGCAGTCGAGCGAGCATCTGAAGCACGATCTGGGGTTGGGCGTCTCCTCCCATGGTCCCCAGAACTGTCCGGAGCGAACCGTCGCCGTGGGTCACCAGGGCCGGCGCCAAGGTGTGGGGCGCTCTCTTTCCCGGCTGATACTCGGCCGGATGACCGGGGGTCAGGTTGAACCCCGATCCACGGTTCTGGAGGAATATGCCTGTCCCCGGCACAACGAGGTTGACCCCGAATCCTGCCGCGTTGCTATTGATCAACGACACCCCGCCGCCGTTGCCGTCGGTCGTGACCATGTGAATGGTGCCTCCACCGGCGTAGGTCTCGTTCAGCGACGCGGTGTGTTCCGGCGAGATGTTGGCACGGCGGGTCGCCAGTCGTTCCGGTGTGATCAGGGCGAACCCATCCGCTCCGTCGTAGAGCGAGTCGATGCGGTCGAACCCGGCGTGACGGGCTGATTCCACCAACAGGTGAACCCAGAGGTCGTCGTCGGTCGTGGGAAGGTCGAGCCCGGCGGCGATTCCGGCGGCGGCGAGGGTGAGATATCCCTGCGAGTTGGGCGGAACCGTCCACAGCCGATGGCCCCACGCATCGAGAGAAAGAGGAACGACCCATTCGCCATGACGGTGCTCCAGGTCGGCCTGGTCGTACTCACCGGCACCCAACTCCAGGAGTGACTGCCCGAACCGGCCGAGGTAGAAACCATCCCGACCGCCGGATCGGATGTCGCCGAGGACCTCGGCGGTGGCTGCTCTCACCAGCACCTCACCCTCCACCAGATCCTGGTAGTCGTCGGCCCCGTCCACCCCGGCCACCCGGGGCGCCGATCGAACCAGGTGGTCGGGAATCTCGAAGCCGTCAGCGGCGATTCGATGGGCCGGTTCGAGAAGCCGATCGACCGGCATCGTGCCGAACCGCTCCGACAGAGCGAACCAGCCGTCGACACAACCGGGTACCGGCACTGATCGGATGTCGTCTTTGAACGGCATCTGGGTGTGGCCCTCGGACCGGAGCCGGTCGGCATCAGCCCCGGCACCGGCCCATCCCGATGCGTTCAGACAGGCTGGGTCTCCGTCAGCCAGGTGCACCAGGGCGAAGAGATCTCCGCCCATCCCACACATGTGCTGGCTCACAACGGTGAGCACCGCATTGGCGGCAATGGCCGCATCGACGGCGTTGCCACCCTGGTTCAGCACATCGATGCCAGCTCGACTGGCCCGATAGTCGACAGTGCACACCGCACCGTTTGTTCCCTGAGCTGTCAGCTGCTGCATGGTGCTGACCCTATGCCAGCCGAACGTGCAGTTCCCACCAGGATCGTCCCCTACGCTCCTCCTGCAAAGGAAGTGAAGTGGAGGAGCGCACGATGAATCAACCCCGTGATCTGATCGAAGGCCAACCGGTTCTGGTGGTCATCGACATTCAGGGCGGCGAATCCGACGGTGACGAGCCGTCGGCCATTCCCTTCATGGCCGACTACCAGGAACGGATGGATCGGGCGCCCGCTCTCATTGAGAAGGCGCGAGAGTGTGGTGTGCCGATCGTCTTCTTCCAGGAAGCTCACCGCCGGAACTTGGTCGACTTCGGCCGCGAGCTCGACGGAGCCGAGGGCATCCATCTGCTCGAAGGTGATCCCGGCACCGAGGTCGCCGAGGCGGTGGGCATGCGGCCCGATGATTACTTCATTCGCAAGCGTCGCTACAGCTGTTTCTTCGGTACCGAGTTCGAGATCCTCTTGAAGGGACTGAAGGTCGACACGTTGATTCTGATCGGTGGCCACACCGACGTCTGCGTTCACTACACCTTCGTCGATGGTCACCAACACGACTACTTCTGCCGCGTGGTCGAAGACTGCGTTGCTGGGTCCAGTATCGAAGCCCACGACGGTGCGCTCCGAGCGATGGAGTACCTGCAAACCGGCGCCCGCCGCTCATCCGACGAGGTTGCGGCAGCGTTCGAGCAATGGTCCGAAGCCTGCTCGACTTCGGTTGCCTGACCTCCCGTTCAGCCGGAGAGCGGATCCTCGGGCCAGGAGTGCTTTGGGTACCGTCCCCGCAGGTCTGACCGAACGGCCGCATAGCTGCCCCTCCAGAACCCGGGCAGGTCGTTGGTGGTCTGGGCCGGACGATCGGCGGGGGTCAACAACTCGATCGTGACCGGGGTTCGGTTCGGACCCACAACCGGATGGACGTCCAGGCCGAACAGGTTCTGCAAACGAACCGGCCACACCGGACGACCTGAGCTGTAATCGACCGGTCGCTCCCGGCCGAGCGGCGTGGGCAGCCGCTCCGGTGCCAACGAGTCCAGCTGGGCTCGTTGCTCCCAGTCGAGCAGGTTGAGCAACCCTTTGCCGGCCACGACCTCCGACGGTCGTTGCGCGTGGCCGATCGATACCCACTCGCCCAGCCGATCCACCAACTGCTCCTCGGCGACGTCTGGCCAGGCTTGCGGAGCCTCGTTGTGGAGCCAGCTCAGTCGATTTCTGATTGACACTCCGGCATCGGTCCACCGCAACTGTGATGTTCCCCGCCGGCGGATGGCCTTGATCAGCGCCGCTTCGACCAATTCGGGGTTCGGGTGCGGATCGGGATCTTGATGCAGCACGATTGCGCCGAGCCGGGTCTCGACCACCGCAACCACGCGTTCCAGCTGTTCGTGCCACTCGGTGACGGTCTCGACGGTGATGTGCTCGGCCAGCAACTTCGTAACCTGGCTCCGCTGAACTTCGACGGCGCTACGGACAACGATGTTCGGCGCCGCGCCGTCAGCGGTTGCGACGACGATGAACTCGGCCCCCGCCAGCGGATCGCGTTCGTCGACACCGACCTCGGTGCCCGATGCGAGCAGGAATCGTCCCGATCGGTCCGGCCTCCGCATGCCCACACGGTCAGGCCAGGCCGAGAGCAGCGTCTCCTCCAGTCCCGAGCGCGCTGGTACTGCGTCGACCGTTTCGGGTAGTCGCCCCAGCGCCTTGATCAGTCGTCGGGCGGACTGCTCGGCAGGACGTATGTCTGTCGTTGACCACATACTGAGGTCCGCTGCGGGTAGGCGAAGGCCATCTTCCACTGCAGCCAGCCGACGGATGACGGTTGAGGCCGTCTCGAGATTCCGAGCCTTGACCAGCGCGACCCCGATCCGAGGGTGAACCGGGAGCCGCGCCGTCGCGTGTCCAACTCTGGTCAGTCGACCGTCGGCGTCCACGACACCCAGCGCTTCCAACGACTGTCGGGCTGCCTGCAATCGATGATCGCCGGGATGATCCAGCAGCGGGATCTCGGCGGCCATTGGGTCGCCCCAGCGGGTCAGCGAGAGGGCGAGAGGCATCGGATCACCGGTGATGATTTCGGGAGCGAAGGCAGGATCGAGGTGCCGTTCATCCTCCACGGACCACATGCGATGGCACTCGCCCGGTTCGATCCGTCCCGCCCGTCCCCGACGTTGATCAGCGCCGAACCTTGGAACGAACACGGTTTCCAATGCTCCCAAACCTGAGAGCGGATCGAACCGCGGCCGCCGGGCCAGCCCGCCGTCCACGACGATCGTGACGCCGGGAACCGTCACAGAAGTCTCAGCGATCGCTGTTGCGACAATCACTCTGCGGCCCACCCCACCCTCCAGGATCCTGCGCTGTTCGTTTGCCGGCGTGCCTCCGTGAAGGCCGAACACCTGGGCACCACAGCCCTCGAGCTCACGACAGACCCGTGACACCTCACCCCGACCCGGCACGAACACCAGCGCATCACCATCGCGCCGGGCCAATGCCCGACGGGTCACGTCGGCGGTCGCTAGGACCCACGAGCGGCGCGCCGGCCGATGGTGATGAATCGTCTCCACCGGAAAGGTGCGACCTTCGACGTCGACGACCGGCGCACCTCCGAGCAATGCGGCAAGTGGTCCGGAATCGATCGTTGCCGACATTGCCACGACCCTCAGGTCGGGTCGCACCAGATTTCGCGCTTCCAACGCCATTCCCAACGCAAGGTCGGCGTTGACGCTTCGCTCGTGAAACTCATCAAAGATCACTGCCTCTACGCCTGGCAGTTCGGCATCGTTGAGCAATCGATTGGTGAGGACCGCCTCGGTGACAACTTCGATTCGGCAGGCCGGCGACACGGTCCGTTCGCCACGCATGGTGAGACCAACACGAGCGCCCAGCGACTCACCGAGCAGCCTGGCCAGACGATGTGCGGTGGCTCGTGCTGCCAGGCGCCGGGGCTGAAGCAGAACCACCCGACCCGAGACCTGATTCGCAACGATCAGCGGCACCAGCGACGACTTTCCGGCGCCCGGTTCAGCGGTGAGAACCATGGCACCGCGTTCGACGAAAGCCGAACTGATGTGGGCTGCGGCCCGCTCGATCGGGAGGTCGGTGTGAGTCCAGTGCAGCTCGGTCAAGCCGTCATTCCAGAGATCTCAGTCGGCTCGCTCAGAGCTGCGCATCGAAGAAGTCAAGCACCTGGTGGAGTGCGGTGTGGGTGGGATGACCGGGTACATCGATCAGGTCTTCGGTCAAGACGGAGTGGGCGGTCCGCTTGATGCTGAGCGCACGGTCCGGGCTCTTTATCTCGATCGCGGTGAACTTGGGCCCCAAGGCTTCCTTCAGCGCGACGAAGCGATCCTCGGGCACGGAGAAATCACCGGTGAAACGAAGGCCCAGCACATCACAGCCTTTCTCGATGACCTTGTGCAGGTCATCGTTGGACAGGTGTGCCGATCGTCGACGATCCGCTCCGAGCGGCATTGGACCGGCCGGTTGAGAAAGCACCGGCGCCCACACCACCGGATCGGCCGCCATGGCGAGGGCAAATCCGCCGCTGAAACACATCCCGATCGCTCCCACCTTTCCACCTCCCAATTCGGTGCTCATCTCCCGGGCCAAGGCTCGCAGCCACTGAGTGATTGGTGGGGACTGGTTCGACGCCCAGTACGCGAACTCTCTCGCCACACAGACTTTGGCAAGACTCTGAGCTGCGTATGGAGCGCTGAAGTCCTGCCCCGGTGTGCCGACCAACGAAGGCATCCAGACCGTGGCGCCTCGATCCACCAGCCGGTCGGCGAAGTTCACCACCTGTGGCGTGATTCCGGGGACCTCGTGCACCACGACGATGCCGCGCCGAGATTCACCGATTGGGGAACCCTTGAAGACCTTGCGGGTGATGCCGTCATGTTCGAACGAGGACTCTAGGTAATCCGAGAACGCCACGGTGTGACTCTATGCGCGGGTGTCAACTCGACTGCATCAAACGATGCGGTCGTTCGTCCCACGGTTACGATCGTCGGCCGTGAAGCCGTTCCTTCTATTGTCGTCTCGACCTGAGGACGAAGCGGCATTCGACGAGCACGACGGGTTCCGTCGAGCCGGAGGACTCGAGCCTCACGAGTTGGTCATGATCCGAATCGCAGAGGCACCCCTGCCCGATCTCGACCTTGACTCCTACTCGGGAATCATCGTGGGAGGAAGCCCGTTCAACGCCAGCGATCCCGACGAGGAGAAGTCTGAGATTCAACATCGGGTCGAAGGCGAACTCCAGGCGCTGCTCGATGTCATCGTTGCGGAGGACTATCCGTTCATGGGGGCGTGCTACGGCATCGGCACCCTTGGCGTTCACCAGGGCGGCGTGATCGATCGCACGTTCGGCGAGCCGGTGGGATCCACATCGATCAGCCTCACCGACGAAGGCGTCAGCGACCCCCTGCTGGTCGGGATCCCGCGAATCTTCGAGGCGTTCATCGGACACAAGGAGGCGTGCAGCGTGTTGCCGCCGTCAGCGGTGCTGTTGGCGTCGTCGGGCCAATGCCCGGTTCACATGTTTCGAGTCCGCTCACATGTGTACGCCACCCAGTTCCACCCTGAACTCAGCAGGGACAGCATCATCAAACGGATTCGGATCTACCGTCACGCCGGCTACTTCCCGCCCGAGGAGATGGAGGAGCTCATCGTTCAGGTCAGCAGCGTCGACGTTCGGTTCCCGCCCAAGATCCTCCGGAACTTCGTGGAGCGGTACGCCCGCTGACACCGGCCAGTGTCACACCCCCCCGGCCATACTTGAACCATGGCTTCCTCGGCGGGAAACCCACACTCCACATCGGGACTTCTAGGCGAGGAGCAGGCCGCCCTTGGCGAGATCGGCGCACTCGTCAATAGGGTTGCGTGCGCTGATCTGTCCGCTGTCACACGTGAGGAATTGGCCGACATCGTTGCCGAGATGGCGGCGGAGTCTGAACGGCTCTCGGCCATGGCGGGCCGGTGCATGGAGGTGGGGGAGCGGTCGGCATGTTCGTATACCAAGGGTGAGCGCACGATGATCTCGCTGGTCAATGCCAAGGGTCGTGTGTCCCGTCAACGGGCGTCGTCGATGCGTCGTACCGGGCGAGCCACCTACCAGTTCCCCAACTTCCACGCCGCACTCCTGGCGAGGCAGATCACGTTGGCTCACATCGATCTGATGACCAAATGGGGCAAGAAGGCCAACTCCCATCAGCTTCGTGATGCCGAGCCAGCGCTGGCCGCACTCGCAGTGCTCGCCACTCCCGAGGAGTTCGAAGACGCGCTTCGCACCTGGGTGGCGGTTGCGGATCCGGATGAGCACCTGGATGAGTTTCTGCGGTCCCAGGCTCGACGGCACCTGCACCTGCAACCCGATCTCTTCTCCAACGTGCATGTCACGGGTGTTTTGGATCCTTTGCTTGGTGAGCAGGTGATGAACACGGTGTTCGACAACGCTCGGCGGCTTCAGGAAGAGAACCGCAACTTGTCGATCGCCGAGGCCAATCATGATGCGTTGGTCAGGCTGGTTCTGGACCCCGATGGTGAAGGGACTGTTCGTCCCAATCTTGAGATTCTCGTACCCGAAGACCCTGGTCCGGCGTCACCGTGTGAATGCGTCGGGTGCGCTGGCCGATGATGCACCGGGAGGGCGACATTTCACCTCCCTGCAGCGCAGGATGATCCGGCTGCGAGACAACCGGTGCCGTCATCCAGGGTGTCGCCGCGGCGCACGCAAGTGTGAGTACGACCACATCACGGCATGGTCAGCCCGAGGCCCCACCCTGGTCGCCAACGGCCAACTGCTCTGTCCCTTTCATCACTGCTGGAAACATCGGGATGACCCAATCACCGGCTTGCCGGTCATCAACCTCTTTCGCGACGGACCGGTCACGATTCAGAGGGAATGAACGGCCAAGCCCTCCCGAATTCCTTCCTCGCCGGCTAGCCCAGCCCAGCTTCGAGGTCGGTCCAGAGATCCTCGACGTTCTCGATGCCTACGCTCATACGCAGGAGGCCGGGAGGCAGGTGTTCCTGGCCTGGGATCGAGGCGCGCCGTTCGATCGTGGATTCCACGGCGCCGAAACTGGTTGTGTTGGTGAGTAGCCGAAGTCTTTTGAGCAGCTGTTCTGCCGGTTCGGCCCCGCCGGCAATATCGAAGGTCACGATGGTTCCGAAGCCGCCCAGCTGTTCTCGAGCCAGGGAGTGTTGTGGGTGGCTGGGCAGGCCGGGGTAGCGAACCACCTCGACGTTGGGATGGCGCTGCAGTCGTTCGGCCAATATCTGAGCTGACGCCTCGGCGGCCCGGAGTCTGAGAGCCATGGTGCGGGAACCGCGGGTGGCGAGGAATGCTTCGAGGTTGCCAGGAACCGCCCCGTTGAGAAGTCGGGCCCGGTAGAGCCCCTCCTGAAGGTCGGCGTCGTTGCACACGGTCACTCCGCACAGCAGATCCGAGTGGCCCCCGATGTACTTGGTGGCCGAGGTGACCGAGACATCTGCTCCGAGGTCGAGGGGACGCTGGTTCAGTGGGGTCGCCACGGTGTTGTCGACGGCCAGAATCGAACCGGGTTTGCGGGTCGCAGCTCCGATGACCACCAGATCGGCTACGGCCAGCAGCGGGTTCGAGGGAGACTCGAGCCAGATGAGATCGGCCGCAGGGGCCCGCTCGATCCATCGATCCGTGTCGTCCACGGCGATCCGTTCGCTGGTCCATCGCCCCTGCGATTCACCGGTGTCGACAATGCCGGCCACTCCTTGGTAGCAGTCATCGGGCCAGATGATGTGGGCTCCGACCGGCAGTTGGTCGAAGACCGCAGCGATTGCAGCCATCCCCGATCCGAACGCCAGAGCCTGGCCTCCTTCCAAGGCTGCCATGACCTTCTCCAACGACACCCAGGTGGGTGTGCCCTCACCGCGGGCGTAGCTGAACTCGCCGCCGCTCACGAAGGTCGACGCAGCCACGAGCGGCGTGTTCAGTGGGTCACCGGGGTTTTCGGGACGGGCGCCCCCGACCAGCCAGGATTCTCTCGACCACTCGTTCCAACTCATCCCATCAACGTATCTTTGGCTGCCGGGTCAGACCTCGGAGAGACCGCTCATGAACGGTGGGTGGAACAGTGCGTGGTACCCGCCGGTATGCCAGAAGATCACCGGTCCGTCCAGCTGGCCGGATCGGATCAGGTCGACAAAGCCGGCGAACCCTTTGCCCGAGTAGACCGGGTCGAGGAGGATCGCCTCGGTCGTGGCGAGTAGTGAGATCGCCTCGTTGCCTGCTTCGGAGGGTACGGCGTACCCCTCTCCCAGCTGGTCCGTGGTGACCTCCACCTCGGAGACGTCGACATCAAGGTGGGTGCCGATGCGTTCAGCAGACCTGTCGGCCAGATCGAGCAGTGTCTCGGCTGGGTTGGCGTGAATTGCGCCGACGTCCACACCGATCAGGCGAACGTCGCGGCCCGCCAATCGGCGGCCGACGAGGAGACCTGCGTGAGTACCTCCAGAAGTTGAGGTGTGCACGATCGATGTTGGCTCGATCCCGGCCTCGGTCAGTTGTTGATCGAGTTCGAGAAAGGCCCGGGCGAACCCCAGTGAGCCCAGCGGTGACGAACATCCGACCGGAGCGGCGAAAGGTTTATAGCCCTTTCGGTGGAACTCGCTGATGATGTCGTTCACACCCGCACTCAGATAGTCCCAGCCGACATCGCCGGCGAAGCGGATCTCGGTGCCGACCAGTTGATCGATGAGCAGGTTGCCAGTGGGCTCGGGCGGGGTGTGGCCACCGAGTAGCAGCACCGACCTCATACCCATCGCCGCGGCCGCAGCAGCGCCTGTTCGGGCCGAGTTCGACTGAGCTGCGCCGGTGGTGACAAGGAGGTTCTTGCCGTTGGCAACCGCCTCGCCGACGACGAGATCGAACTTGCGGAGCTTGTTGCCGGCCAGCGCCGGCCCCTGCACGTCGTCCCGCTTGATCCAGATGTCGAAGTCGAGGGCTTCGCTGAGTCGATGGAGCCGATGAAACGGGGTTGGCCAATGACCGAGCCCCGCAGTCGGAAGGTCCATCAGCTTCGTGCGCGCATCCACGACCCGACGATACTCAGACGCCGCGCCCCCGGGACCGGCCCCTGGGACCCTGCGGTCCTTCCCATCGTGGTTCCTCGGGCACCCCGAGGTCGTTCATCGACGTCAAGACCTCGGCACAGGTGCGGTCGATCTCGACCAGCGGAGGATCGCCCGGTCCGGCCGCCGCCCACGCTGCGAGGACGTCGGCCAGCCGATCCAGCTCGAGCGCCAGCCGCACCAGATGCACCGAGGACAGCTCGGCATCGTCGAGCACAACCCTGTACCGGTAGGCGGCGAGCAGATCGGGGTCGGCGGCCACGTCGACCAGCCGGGTGTCGGCGACGTGCTGGGCTCCGCCCGGAATCGATCGGTGCGTATGAACGCCGTGGAGTTGCAGGGGCCGAATCAGTGGCTTCAGTGCGGCATCGAGTCGCCGCACCAGCTGAAGCACCGCCTCGCTTCGAAGTGGGTGGGGTTGTGCGAGCCGGACCAGCGCAGACCGAAGCGTCCAGTCCCCGACCCGCGGCGCCTCGGCATAGTTGAGGACCGAGTGTTGCTCATCCACCTCCACCGGCTTGGCATGGACGGCGATGAGCGCCTCGGCCCGCTCATCGGCAGCAGTCACGGTCAGCCACCTGTTTGGAAGCGGGTGGCGATCACCCGGTGTGTCGCCAGTCGTTCTTCCAGGTCGGTGGCGACGAGCGCTCCGTTGGTCACCACGGAAACTCCGTTCACGATGGTGTGCCAGGCCGCCGTCGGCCCGCACCGCAGCCACCCCTCGATCGGGTCGCCGATCACTCCGGCGAACACCGGGCCGTCCAGTTTCCACACCGCGACGTCGGCCACGGCACCAACGGAGAGTTCTCCCAGCTCTCCTTGGCGGCCGAGACAGCCAGCACCTCCGCGGGTGGACACTTCCAACGCCGTGCGGGCCGTCATTGCGCCAGCCCCGCTCTTCAGTTTCCCCTGGAGCATCGAGAGTCGAGCTTCCTGCCACAGCGAGGCAGAGTCGGCTGAGGAAGAACCATCACATCCCAGACCAACCGGACATCCCGCATCCCGCATCGCTACGACCGGAGCGATACCGGACGACAGAATCATGTTCGAGCTGGGGCAGTGAGCGACGCCCACCCCGGCAGCGCCGAGGCGCTGCACTTCGACCTCGTTGGGCCGAACGACGTGGGCACCCCAGGAGCGAGCAGTAAGCCACCCCACATCCTCGTAGAGCTCAACCGGGCGCATGCCGAATGTCGCCAGTGCGAACTCGTCGTCTTCGGAGTTCTCGGCGAGGTGGGTGTGGAGCCGGACATCGAGGCGTTCGGCCAGTTCTGCGGTGCGCCGCATCAGATCGGGAGTCACGCTGAACGGCGAGCACGGTGCCAGGGCGATCTGAACCATCGATCCGTGGGTCGGGTTGTGCCACCGTTCTACGTGTCGCTGGGACTCGGCCAGGATGTCCTCCTCGTCCCGGACGGCGTCGTCAGGTGGGAGGCCTCCGTCCTTGACCGACAAGCTCATCGACCCATAGGTCGGGTGGAATCGCATTCCGAGGTCCTGGGCCGCGGCGATCTCCGCCGACAGAAGATCTCCCGCTCTGGGGGGATGGAGGTAGTGGTGGTCGGTCGAGGTGGTGCAGCCCGAGAGTGCCAGCTCGGCCAGCCCGACCCAGGCGGCGTGATACACGGCTTCTTCGTCGAGGTTGGCTGTCCAGAGCGGATACAGAGTCTGGAGCCAGCCGAACAGTGCCTCGCCGGTCATAGGGGTGTAGGCGCGAGTGAGGTTCTGGTACAGGTGATGATGGGTGTTGATCAGGCCCGGTGTCACCAGGCACTCGGTGGCATCGATCGTGCGATCTGCCGCAGGCGTCGGGTCCGATCCGCTCCCGATCGCCGAGATCAGTCCGTTGTCGATGGCAACCCAGCCGTTGGGGATCTCCCGACGTTCGACATCGACGGTCGCCACGAGATCGGCACTGTGAATCAGCAGATCAGCCACGCCCGAAGTGTGCCATCTCGCGGCGCCTTCGTCAGAACTGCGTTGGGCGAGCAAGGGAAATCAGGCGAGCGTGTTGATGTAGTTGTAGATCGTGATGCGGGAAACGCCCATGATTTCAGCGATGTCATCGACGGCACCGCGAAGCAGGAATGCTCCCCGTTCGTGAAGCATGCGGACCGCTGCCTGCTTCTGCACGCGATCCCAGCTGCCAACATCAGCTCCGAGTTCCCGCTCGGCCGCCCGCATCATGTCGGTGAGCGCATTCTTGAGCGATCCGACACCATCGAGGTCGCTGTGATCGGCACCGACCTGGATTCGGATGGCGGTGCCCCCAGCACTCATCGATGCTCGGATCATATCTGCAACAGCGTTGGCGATGGCATCGATCGACCCCGAGGCTGATGAGGAGAATGGTCCCAGCTCGACCGTGAGGCCCTCGTTCTCGAACGCGGCAACGGCCGCATCGACGTGTGGCCCAGGTCGACCCTCCTGGAACGGTTCTACGAGAAATTCGACGTGCGGTTCGTTTGACATGTTGTAAAAATCTGGCGAGGCTTCACGGTGCGTTCATCGAATGGTGACACCAATTCGAGCACGCATGGGGAGAATCCAAGAACCTTGTTCAGAAAACACCTCGTCCGTTTGCTCGCGGGACTTTCCGTACCGCTACTTGCAGTGATCGCAGCCCTTGCGGTTGGTGCGGTGATGATGCTGCTGCTGGGAGCCGATCCCATACAGGGGTACCGGGCTCTCATCGGCGGATCCGTCGGCGGTGCCGACGAGTTGGCCGATACGGCGCTGCGGGCCATGCCACTGATGCTGGTCGGCGTGGGAATCTGTATCGCCTTCCGGGCGGGCGTCATCAACATCGGCGGTGAGGGCCAGATCATTCTGGGAGCGATCTTTTCCACCGTCGTCGCTCTGGCCGTCCCCGACCTGCCACGAATCATCCTGGTTCCGCTGGTCATTCTGGCCGGGGCAGTTGGTGGGGGACTGTGGGGTGCGATACCGGGCGCATTGAAGGCCTATGCCGGAGTGAATGAGATTCTCAGCACGATCATGCTCAACATCATCGCCGCCCAGTTCCTCAGCTTTCTGCTGCAGGACCTTCTCATCGAGAAGGGGGAGAGCGGGATCAAGATCCAGCAGACCAAGAGGTTGAGCGAGAATTCTGACCTACCTCTCCTGCCAGGCGGAACCCGGCTGCATCTGGGCGTTCTGGTCGCCATCGGAGTGGCCGTCCTCGGATATTTCCTGCTCTTCCGTAGTGCACGCGGGATGCGGTTGCGTTCGGTCGGACACAATCCTGACGCATCTCGGTACGCCGGGATGGAAGTCAACAAGAGCATCGTGGAAGCGCTCGCGTTCAGCGGTGCGTGTGCGGGAATCGCCGGTGCAGTCCTGGTCTTCGGCAGTACATCACATCGCCTGATCGGCGAGGGTGGTGCTGCCGGTTTCACTCAGAGTGCGGGATTCAACGGGATCGTGGCTGCGCTCTTCGGGGGACTTCATCCGATCTACACCATTTTCTCGTCGTTCCTGTTCGGCGGAATGTTGTCCGGCGGTGTTGATCTTCAGCGGGAGCTTCAGGTTCCCTCGGCCCTGATCGTCGCACTCAACGGACTGATCGTCGTCTTCGTCGTCAGCAGTTTGAAACTGCAAAGACGGGTTGCGGCTCGGTTCGGGATGGAGACCGTGACATGAGCGAGTTCTTCACCACGACCGTCCTCATCGCAACGTTCGCCTCGATGATCCGCTTCGCGGCGCCATTTCTTCTCGCGGCTCTCGGTGAGACCATCGGCCAGCGATCCGGGGTCCTCAACCTCGGTGTTGAAGGTGTGATGCTGCTCGGCGCCTACGCCGCCTACTACGTCACCCTCAACTCCGAATCGTCATCGCTGGGTGTGTTAGCGGCTCTGGGCGTCGGTGCTCTCATGGGAGTCGTCTACGCCGTCGTGACGTTGGTTTTCCAGGCGGAACAGGGCATCAGCGGTATCGGTATCTACTTGTTCGGCCTCGGGTTCACCGACCTTCTGTTCCAGAAACAGGTGGGAACCCCGATCTCGATCGACCGCCCGGCCGAGTTCACAGTTCCCGTCCTGGGGGACATCCCGTGGATCGGCGAGGTCCTTTTTCAACACAGCCCTCTGGTGTTTTCCGCTTTTCTTCTCGTGCCGCTGATCTGGCTGATGATCAACAAGACCACGTTCGGCCTGAACGTGCGGGCCGTCGGTGAGACACCCGAAGCGGCCGACACTCTCGGTGTGAGCGTGAACGCGATCCGGGCAACCGCCATCATCATGGCCAACGCACTCGCCGGAGTCGCCGGAGCGGCGCTGGTGCTGAACACGGGCATCTTTCAACAGAACCTCACATCGGGGCAGGGGTTCATCGCAATCGCGCTCGTGTACTTCGGCGCGTGGCGGGCGTTCGGTGCGATGGGTGGTGCCCTCCTGTTCGGCCTCGTGTCCGCAACGGTCACACAGTGGAAAACCCTCGGCATAGTGGAGGGGTCAACCTCGGCGCTGGCCGCCATGTTGCCCGCCATCCTCACCATTGTCGTCCTCGTCCTCGTCAGCCGTCGCATCGGCGCCCCGGCCGCACTCACCCGTCCCTTCGACAGGTCCTCATGATCGCCAACACCACCCAACCCCCAACACATCAAGGGAGATCCCAATGAAACGACTACTCGCCTTACTTGCTGCGCTTGCGCTGCTGATGGCAGCCTGTGGAAGCGGCAGCGACGCCACATCAGATGATGCGGCATCAGACGATTCAGCGTCCGATGATTCAGCATCAGACGACGGCGGATCGGCGGAGACCTTCAAGGTCGCCATCGTCGCGCCCAGCGCCAGCAATGACCTGGCGTTCAGCCAGAGCATGGTCGATGCAGTGAACTCACTCAAGGACTCAGAAAATCTGGAGATCGCGATCACCGACGGCACCTTCGTCGTCGACGATGCCGCCGCAGCGTTGCGCGGCTACGCCGATGATGGGTTCGATCTCGTGATCGCCCATGGCACACAGTTTGGCGGGCCCCTCGAAGAGATCGCCAAGGACTTCCCCGAGACCGCGTTCGCATGGGGGACCAGCGATGACAACAAGGGTGCTGCCAACGTCAGCGCCTACACCGTCCGGTCCGATGAAGGCGGGTACGTCAACGGGATCATGGCAGCCAACCTCTCCGAGTCCAAGGTGATCGGTGTCGTCGGTCCGGTTCCCGCCGGTGACGCGCTGCTCTACATCGATGGTTTCGTGAACGGCGTCGCCGCAGGCGATCCGTCGGCCACGGTCAACGTGAACTACATCGAGTCGTTCAGCGACGTCGCTCTGGCCGCTGAGGCAGCCGAGGCACACATCGCCAACAACGCCGACGTCCTCACCGGCACCGCCCAGATGGTTGTGGGCGCCACTGGCGTCGCCAAGAGCAACTCGGTTCCCTGGTTCGGAACTCAGTCCAACCAAACCTCGCTGGGCGAGGAGATTGTGGTCGCATCGCAGGTCTACCACTGGGAGGTCGTGCTGGTCGACATCATCGCCGGTGTGCGCGACGGCAAACTCGGTGGCGAGGTGTACACGCTCACCCTCGAGAACGGCGGACTGGAAATCGAGTTCAACGATGCGTTCGGTCTGGACCCAGCGATCAAAGAAGCCGGGGAAGCAGCGGTCGCCGGCTTGAAGGACGGCTCGGTCTCGACCGGCCTCTAAGAGAGAGCCACTCAGGGAAACGTGAGGAGCGACGCGATGCTCGAAATGAAGAACATCACCAAACGTTTCCCCGGAGTGCTCGCCAACGACAGTGTGGACCTGACGGTCGAGGCCGGTCAGGTCCACACCCTTCTCGGAGAGAACGGCGCCGGGAAGAGCACGCTCATGAAGATCCTTTATGGGCTGTATCACGCAGATGAGGGTGAGGTGTGGTTGAACGGCGAGCGGTTGATCGTGAACTCGCCGAACGATGCAATACGAAGTGGGATCGGAATGATCCATCAGCACTTCATGCTGGTGCCCACCCTCACCGTTGCCGAGAACATCGCTCTTGGGCTGAAGAGCAATTTCAGCCGAGCCGACATGGACCCCGTGCGGGACCACCTGCGAGACCTGTCGGAGCAATATGGACTCCAGATCGATCCCGATGCAATCATCTGGCAACTCGCGGTCGGCGAGCGACAACGAGCCGAGATTCTCAAAGCCCTCTACCGCGAGGCAGAGCTTCTGGTGCTCGACGAACCCACTGCGGTCCTCACTCCGCCAGAGGTGGATGACTTGTTC
The DNA here is from genome assembly GCA_048550155.1 of Acidimicrobiales bacterium. Taxonomy (GTDB): domain Bacteria; phylum Actinomycetota; class Acidimicrobiia; order Acidimicrobiales; family SZUA-35; genus JABDIY01. The sequence goes on from JBLYYW010000104.1 coordinate 16,502, forward strand.
GTCACGCTGCGTCAACTCCGCGACGACGGCAAAGGACTCATCTTCATCAGCCACAAACTGCATGAGGTGATGGACCTCTCCGACGAGATCACCGTGCTCCGAGACGGAAAGGTCGCCGGCCATACAAGGCCGTCGGAAACAAGCCGCGAGCAACTCGCTCAGATGATGGTCGGCCGGCCCGTCGAGCTGACCCGAACCCTGGCTGAGGTGGAACCGGGTCCCGAACGCCTTCACATCACCGGGCTCACCGTATTGGGCGACCGCGGCACCACGGCGGTGAACGATCTATCGATCTCGGTTCGCGCCGGGGAGATCGTTGGAGTGGCCGGGGTCTCGGGCAACGGTCAGCGAGAATTGGCCGAGGCGATCCTGGGCCTGCGTCACATCGAAGCAGGGACGATCGAAGTCGGAGGGAGTGAACGGGATGACCCCACCCCGCGTGGGGTCCGAAAGCTCGGTGTGTCCTACGTGCCCGAGGAGCGAATGAGGGATGGTGTGGTTGGGGAGTTCACCGTCGCTGAGAACCTGCTGTTGGTTGACTACGAGAAGCCGCCCTACACGCGCAGAGGTCTTCTCAACTTTGCGGCGATCGGTGATCGGTGCAGAGATCTGGTGGACCGCTTCTCGGTGAAGACCCCCTCGATCGAGGAGAGGACGAAGAACCTGTCCGGTGGCAATATCCAGAAAGTTGTCATTGCACGCGAGTTCACCTGCGGTGCTGAGGTTCTGGTTGTCGCCCAGCCGACCCGTGGGGTCGACATCGGCGCCGCGGAGTACATCCACGAACGACTGCTCGAACAGCGCGGCCAGGGAGCCGCGATTCTTCTTATCTCGGAGGATCTTGACGAAGTTCTCCAACTGTCGGACCGTGTGGTGGTCCTGTTGGAGGGCGAGGTTATGGGCGAGGTGCCTCGCAACGAGGCGAACCCGCAGGCCATCGGACTGTTGATGTCGGGAGTAACCGCATGAGTGAGCCCGGCACCAAAGACAAGTGCTTTACAAATCGTAAAATCTGCCTACGCTGGTGAGGTGACGTTGCCACAACCTGATCTCGCCATCGACATCGATCGCCTGCTCGGACGATTGGCCGATCTTGCCGCCATCGGCGCCATCGAAGGCACCGAGGGTTGCGCTCGTCTCGCCCTGACCGACGAGGACCGGGCCGGCCGTGACCTGGTTGTTGCTCAAATGCGAGATCTCGGGCTCGAGATCTCCATCGATGGCATTGGCAACGTGGTCGCCGTCATGGAGGGCCGAGAAGCAGGTCCCCCGGTGATGACCGGCAGTCACATCGACACGGTCCGCACCGGCGGCCGGTACGACGGAAACCTCGGTGTCCTGGCCGGGCTCGAAGTGATCGAGGTACTCAAGACCGCTGGAATCACCCCCAAACGACCGATCGCAGTGGGGTTCTTCACCGACGAAGAAGGTGCCAGGTTTCCGCCCGACATGCTGGGCAGCCTTGTGTACGTAGGTGGCATGCCGCTGGAAGAAGCGCTGGGGATCGAAGGGATCGATGGGCCCACGGTCGGAGAGGAACTCACCCGAATCGGGTACGACGGCTCCGCTCCTCTGCCCGCTGCTGCGCCTTACGCGTTCGTCGAACTTCACATCGAGCAGGGTCCTGTGCTCGAAGCCGAAAAGGTCACGATCGGAGCGGTCACCGGGGTCCAGGGAATCAGTTGGCGAGAGGTGACCGTCATCGGCGAAAGCAACCACGCCGGGACGACCCCCATGCACCACCGAAAGGACCCTGGGCTGGTCGCGGCGGAGTGCGCCAGTTTCGTCCGAGAGCTGGCCATGGATATAGGACACCCTCAGGTCGGAACGGTCGGGCGAATCGAATTCGAGCCCAATTTGGTCAACGTTGTACCTGCCAGCGCAACGTTCACCGTCGACCTGCGAAACACCGACGAGACCGTGCTCCGCCACTCCGAAAGACGCTTCGCTGACTTCCTGGAGTCAGCGGCTGAAGTTGAAGACTGCACCTTCGAAACCCGGGAGCTGGCCCGGTTCGAACCGGTGGTGTTCGACCCCGAGATCGTGTCGTTGGTGGAAATGACCGCCAAAGAGCTCGGTCACAGCGTGTTGAAGATGCCCTCCGGTGCGGGCCACGACGCCCAGATGCTCGCTCGTCTCTGCCCAACCGCAATGATCTTCACCCCGAGCCGAAATGGGTTGAGCCACAACCCACACGAATACACCGCTCCCACCGATCTCGAGGCCGGCGCCAACGTCCTCCTACAAACCCTGCTGGCGCTGGCCGAGGCCTGATGACTCGCACCCTGGAGAAGAAGCCATGACCCAACGCTCACTCACCACCACCCATCCTGGGTTCCAGCCGCACGGCAACACCGCGCCGCTGACCCCGATGTCGCTGGAGCAACTCCTCGAACGAATCGACCACGAATGGCACACCCGCAAACGGATCTTCGACCTCCCAACCGCCCGCTTCTGGCAACCGGACCCCGACATCGATCTGAGTTTCGAGTTCCTCGGGCGGCGGTGTGCGTCCCCAATCGGCCCCGCCGCCGGACCCCATAGCCAGCTGGCGGAGAACATCGTTCTCAGCTGGCTCGGCGGAGCCCGCCTGTTCGAGCTGAAGACGGTGCAGATCCTCGACGATCTCGAGATCCAACGACCGTGCATAGATATGCAAACCATTGGTTACAACATCGAATGGAGTCAGGAGCTCACGGTTCCCCAGAGCCTCACCGAGTACGTGAAGGCTTCGATGTTGGTGCAAATCCTGAGCCAGTGGGAGCCGATTCAGGAGTACGTGGGGTCCGACCCCGGGCCACACGTGTTCGACATGAGCGTTGGGTATGACCTGGCCGGTATCTCCGATCCCAAGGTGGCGTCGTTCATCCGGGGGATGCGAGACGCGACGGCCGAGATCGATTCACTTCGGTCCGAACTGACCGGTCCGTGGGCCCAATTCGCCGATCTCGATTTCAAGACCAGTCTTGCCGACACCCTCACCCTCAGTACCTTTCACGGCTGCCCGCCCGACGAGATCGAAGGGATCACCAAGCACCTGATCGATGAACACGACCTCGACGTGATTGTGAAGCTCAACCCCACACTTCTCGGGTACGAGACGGTCCGTGAAATCGTCAACGACGACCTCGGATATCACGACGTCGAGGTGAAGGAAGAGGCCTTCGCAGCAGACCTGCAGTTCGACCGCGGTATCGAGTTGATCGCCGAGCTCAATCAGTACGCCGCCGAGCGGGGTCGCCGATTCGGCATCAAGCTCACCAACACCCTGGTCGTGCACAACGTCAAGGCATGGATGCCCGAAGACACCATGTACCTCAGCGGTCCACCGCTGCACGTGATCGCCATGACACTGCTCGACCGGCTGAATCCCCATCTGCCCGAAGGGGTGATGGTGAGCTTCAGCGCCGGCATCACCAAGGACAATCTGGCTGACTCGCTGGCCGTCGGAGTCAATCCGGCCACCATCTGTTCGGACCTTCTCAAACCCGGAGGGTATGGCCGACTGGCGCCGATGCTGAAGGCACTCACGAAGGAAATCGCCGAAAGCGGGGCTTCATCGCTCGCGGAGTGGAAGGCCCAACACGCCCTGACCGCCGGCCAGTATTCGGCCCGGATCCGAACCAGCGGGGACTACCACTTCTCCGCCAATGCGAAGCTCCCGCGGGAAGTCGATCATCAGCTGGAGACGTTCGGCTGTGTTGCGTGCAACTTCTGCATCACCGTCTGCCCCAACGACGCCTTCTTCAACATCGCCAGCCCCCAGGACGAGATCGAGGGCCGCCAGCAGTACCTGGTACTGGCCGAGCTGTGCAACGAATGCGGAAACTGCATGACGTTCTGCCCCGAGGATGGTGATCCGGCCCAGGTCAAGCCCAAGCTGTACACCGATCGATCCGTGTTTGCGGCCCGAACCGACCAGGGGTTCCTGGTGTCCGACGGTCGAATCGTCGAGGCCCGGGCAGACACCGAAACCGTGGAAACTGTTCAAGCCCTCCTCGATACCGGAAGTCCGCTTTCATGACGCTGCGATCGAGCGAGGTGCGCTCGTGACCCGTCGAACCGTCAAGCTCGGAGGCGCTCAATTGGGGCCCATCAGCCGGGACGAACCTCGGTCGAGCGTCGTCGCCAGGATGATCGATCTGCTGGGTCAGGCTGCCGACGCCAGCTGTGACTTCGTGGTCTTCCCCGAGCTGGCCCTGACGACCTTCTTTCCGCGCTGGTACACCGAAGACATCGATGGACACGATCATTACTACGAGAGGTCCATGCCAGGTCCCGAAACTCAGCCGCTGTTCGACGTCGCCAAACAACTCGGAATCGGTTTTGCCCTCGGGTATGCCGAGCTCACCGAACCTGATCCTGACGGCGTGGTGCATCGTTACAACACCACAGTGCTGGTGGAGCAGGACGGGTCGATCGTGGGCCGTTTTCGTAAGGTCCACATCCCCGGACATGACACAGATGAACCCTGGCGTTCATTTCAACACCTGGAGCGCCGGTACTTCGAGGAGTCGCACGAGGGATTCCCGGTCTTCAAAGCCTTCAACGCCATCGTGGGGTTGGCTACCTGCAATGACCGACGCTGGCCCGAAACCTATCGGGAGATGGGATTGCAGGGCGTCGAGATCATAGCCATCGGCTACAACACCCCCATTCACTACGCACCGGACCCCAGTCAGAATGCCTTGCAGGGCTTTCACAGCCACTTGGTCATGCAGGCCGGTGCCTACCAGAACGGTACCTGGGTTGTCGGCGTCGCCAAGGGCGGGACCGAAGAGGGCGTCGAAAGCCTGGCCCAGAGCTGCATCATCGCCCCCAGCGGTCAGATCATTGCCCAGGCGGTCAGCGCCGATGACGAACTGATCAGCGCAGTCGCCGATCTCGACTGGTGCAAGAAGTACAAGAAAACCGTCTTTGACTTCGACCTCTACCGACGGCCCGAGATGTATCGGCGCATCACCCAACCAAAAGGCGTTTCGTATGTCGACTGATTTCGTGCTCAATGGATCACCCGTCTCTGTCAGAAGCGACCACGAGCATCTCCTCACTGCGCTCCGCGACGAACTCGACGTTCTGTCGCCCAAAGACGGCTGCTCGCCGTCAGGACAGTGCGGCGCGTGCACAGTGCTGGTCGACGGCAAGGCCCGGGTGGCATGTCAAACCAGTATGGACAAGGCCGCCGGATCCGAGATTCTGACCCTCGAAGGCCTGTCCGACGCCGAGAAGACGCACTACGGCGAGACCTTCGCCGCGTACGGAGCGCTGCAATGCGGCTTCTGCACACCTGGCATCGTGATGCGGGTCAAATCGATACTCGACAAGAAGCGAAACGAGGATGGCACCAGCGACGTAACCCGCGATGGCGCCGCTCGGCTGATGGGCGGCAACCTGTGCCGGTGCACCGGCTATACCAAGATCCTCGATGCCGTGGAGGCGTTGGCCCGCAACGAAGTCCCGGTCGCCCTCCCGCCCAAGGGTGTCGGGTCGCGAGGCATCAAGTACGAGGCCGAACCCCTGGCGCTGGGAACCCGCCCATTCATCGACGATCTCCGGCCCGAGGGTTTGCTGCATGGAGCGGTACACCTCAGCGACCATGCGCGGGCCGACATCGTTGCAATCGATACGTCGGCAGCCGAAGCGGTTCCGGGTGTGGTGCGGGTCTTCACCGGTGCCGATGTGCCCGGTGAATTGCGGGGCGGGATCATCTACAAGGACTGGCCGATCTTCATCCCGGTCGGTGGACGAACCAGCTACCTCGGTGACGTTTTGGCGCTGGTCGTGGCCGAGACGCGGGCCATCGCCCGCAAGGCTGCTGAGTTGGTGGATGTGACCTATGAGGTCCACCCCCCGATGACAAATGCAGCCGATGCGGTGGCGTCGTCGGAGGACGCGGTGTGGGAACTGGACGGAAACGTCTTGTCCACGTCGACCTACTCGCGTGGTGACGTAGATCCCGCTCTTGCCGAGGCCGAGCATTCACTCACCGAGACTTTTCAGACCCAACGAATCGATCACGCCTTCATCGAACCCGAGTCCACGCTGGCACTGCCGGTACCGGCGGGATCTGAGCCACCTCTCACTGCGGGTGCGAGGATTCCCACCGATTTCGATCGACTGCTCGTCTATAGCGGCGGTCAAGGCATCTGGGACGACCGCGACGACATCGCCCGAATTCTCGACGTGCCCAACGAAGCGGTGATCACCGAACTTGTCAGCAACGGCGGCGCATTCGGTGGCAAGGAAGACATGAGTAATCAGGGCCAAACCGCCCTGGCGGCCTGGTTGCTGAGGCAACCGGTCCGCACGACCTTCAGCCGTGAAGAAAGCTTTCTGGTTCACACCAAGCGGCACGCCATTCGCATGACCTACGAAATCGGATGTGATTCGGAGGGCAAACTGACCGCGCTTCGAGTGCGGATGCTCGGCGACTCCGGCCCGTACGCATCGGTTGGGATGAAGGTGCTGGAGCGAGCGGCCGGTCACGCGTCGGGGCCCTATGTGATCCCGAACATCGATGTGGAGGCAGTCGCAGCCCGTACCAACAACAGCGTGTGTGGTGCATTCCGTGGGTTTGGTGCCAACCAAGCCCAGTTCGCGATGGAAGGCATGATGGATCGCCTTGCCGCGAGGGTTGGCATTTCAGGGTGGGAAATACGCAAACGCAATGTTGTGACACCGGGTGTGGTTTGGGGTCCGGGGCAGACGCTCGACGAAGGGTGTCTCGGTGCAGAGGCGTGCCTCGATGCGGTCAAGCCGGCCTACGACGCCGCCCGGGCCCGCGGAAAGAACGTTGGACTTGGGCTGGGACTCAAGAACAGCGGCCTCGGGAACGGGTTCAAAGAGATCGCTCGGGCAGTCGTTCACTTCCGAGACGACGGAAAGGTGGAGGTGAGGCACTGCTGGACCGAGATGGGTCAGGGGGTACACACCGTTGCTCAACAGGTAGCGACCGAAGAACTGGGTGTCGCGGCCGAACAGATCGAGGTGATCGTCGACAGCACCCGCGAACTGGGTGCGGGACAGACCACCGGCAGCCGAGGGACGCTCATGGGAGCCGGCTCGGTGGCTGATGCCTGTCGCAACGCCATGGCCGATGGCTGCAAGGTAGGGGTTGACTACGAGGGTGAGTACAGGATCGATTGGACCAACTCGTTGTCAGAAGGTCTGGAGAATCCGATCATTCACAGTACGTTCGGGTACGCCGCGCAACTGGTCATCATGGACGATGATCAGGTGGTCGAAAAGGTCGTGGCGGCCCACGATGTCGGCCGGGCTGTCAACCCGCTCCTGTGTGAGGGTCAGGTCGAAGGTGCGGTTCACATGGGCCTCGGCTATGCCATGACCGAAGGGTTCCCGGTTGACGAGAACGGCCAACCGTTGAACTCCACGCTCCGCTCGCTGGACATTCTGCGGCCCAAGGACATGCCCGATGTCGAGACAATCCTGGTAGAGGCAGCGGAGCCCAACAGTCCGTATGGCATCAAGGGGGTCGGTGAGATCGGCCTGGTCCCCACCGCTGGAGCAGTGGCCGCTGCCATGCACGATGCCGACGGACTCTGGCGCAACGAGCTTCCAATGGTCAACGAAAAGAATCGAGAGAGGTCTTCAGCATGGCAGTGATCCACCCCCTTCCGCCCAAATTTCAGCTGGGTTCGACATCTAGTGTCACCGTGAGCAGGATTTTCGAGGGATTGTCGCCCACAGCTGAAATATCGGTGTCATGAGCGGAACAACCCCGGGACTGGTTTGCAGCCATCACCATCTCTACAGTGCCTTGGCAAGGGGTATGCCGGCCCCGCCCCGCACGCCAACCGAATTCCTGGAGATCCTCGAACTGGTGTGGTGGAGACTCGACTGCGCCCTGGACGAGGAGCTGATCCATTGGTCAGCCAAGCTCGGTGCACTCGAAGCACTGCAACGAGGCTGCACGGCGATCGTTGACCATCATGAGTCGCCCAACGCGATCGACGGATCGCTGTCGATCATTGCCGACGCCTGCGCCGAGGTCGGGGTGAGAGTGAATTGCGCATACGGCGTGACCGACCGGCACGGTCCCGAGGGTGCCGCTCGAGGTCTTGCCGAGAACGACCGGTACCTGTCCGAGGGAGGCCGGGGGATGGTTGGGATCCATGCTGCGTTCACCTGTGAACCCGAAACCATCGCAGGGGCAGCCGAACTGGCGAAGAAGCATGGGGTTGGGGTTCACGTCCATGTGGCGGAGGGCTCCGCCGACACCTGGCAGGATCTGCTGCCATACAGCGCCGATGACTGGTGGCTGATCCACGGCGTCCACCTGCCTGACGACCACGGTTTGTCCGGCACGATCGTCCACAATCCGCGGTCGAACATGAACAACGCGGTGGGGTACGGCGCACCGACCCGGTTCTCGAACCCGGTGGCATTGGGCACCGACGGCATCGGTGCCGACATGCTCGACGAGTTTCGGGTGGCGTTTGTGCGGGCCCGAGAACATGACGTCACCACCACGCCGGACACGGTGTGGGAATGGCTCGAGCACGGCTACACCCTGTTTCCTGACGCCAGGTTTGACACCGTGGTGTGGGACTACGAACCGATGGACCCGTGGCGGTTGGCATACAGTCCAGGGGTGTCTCCCATCAGTGTGCAGATCGATGGCCGAACCATCTTCCAAAACGGCGCCTCGGTCTTGGTGGATGCAGAAGAAATCAAGGTCAAGGCTGCTGCTGCGGCCGAGAAGCTATTCGCAAAGCTATGAGCAGACAGTGAGGCTTTGGAGAGACCAGTCGACTGCACACGCGTCTGACCTGGTTCGACCACAGCAAGCTGGACGACGACAAACCGGTGGCAACGCCGGAGCGCAGGAGTGAAGACATGAGTACCTACAGACCGCTGGCAATCTTCGGGGAGTTCGCCGAGGGAGGGGATCAGGCCTACGCCAACGCCAAGCAGCGGTTCAAAGAACAGAACATCGTCCTGCCGACCTTCGCCCAGCTACGCGACCCTTCCACCATTCCCGACGAGATCGTCGAGAAGCTCAAGAGCGTCGACAAGGACGCTGCCGATCCTCTCAACCTGTTCCGCGTCCACTGGTTCAACGAGCATGCCGATGAGGAAGGCGACAACTACCCGGGCTTGGTCGACGTGCCAACCCACGTCGAGCTGCCCAACGAGCTGACGGGTGTCGATGCCCGAATCGTTCTGGCGTTCGGAAATCGATTCCCGATGATTCGGGCCCACAAGGTCTTGGCCGCCTACAGCTGCCTCGTTGCTCGGCTGGTGACCGGACGCTTCGATCCCACAATCGAACGAGCGATTTGGCCCTCAACCGGTAACTATGCACGCGGCGGCATAGCCATCAGCCGACTCATGAACTGCCGCGGAGTTGCCATTCTGCCCGAAGGCATGAGCAAGGCCCGGTTCGACTGGTTGAACAAATGGACGCTCAATCCCGAAGAGGACATCATCAAGACCTTTGGAACCGAGAGCAATGTCAAGGAGATCTACGACGAATGCAACCGGCTCGAGCAAGACCCGCACAACATCATCTTCAACCAGTTCTCAGAGTTCAGTAACCACATGGGTCACTACGCGGTCACCGGACCCGCGTTGAAGAAGGTGTTTGAGCACGTCACCCGGGAGCGCCCGGGCCAGCTGGCGGCGTTCACCAGCGCTACGGGCTCTGCGGGCACCATCGGTGCAGGGGATTATCTCAAGGACGAGTTCGGGTCCCGGATCGTCGCAGTGGAGGCACTCGAGTGCCCAACGATGCTCTACAACGGCTTCGGCGAGCACAACATCCAAGGGATCGGTGACAAACACATCCCTCTCATTCACAACGTCACCAACACTGACCTCGTCGTGGGCATCAGCGATCGGAGCACCGACGGACTCGACCTGCTCTTCAACTCGCCGGCCGGTCGTCGACTGCTTGTCGAACGGGGGATTGCTCCGGGACTCGTGGACGCGCTGGTGGACTTCGGCTACTCGTCCATTGCCAACGCGCTGGCGTCGATCGTCACAGCCAAGAAATGGGGCCTGACCTCTGATGATGTGATCGTTTCGGTCGCCACCGACGGCTCAGATCTCTATGACGCAGAGCGAGAAGAGTTCATCGCTCGCAACTATCCGGGCGGCTTCGACGACGTGGAGGCCGAGAAGATCTTCGCCGACCATCTCGAGAACGTGGGAACCGAACACACGTTGGAGATGGACGAGACCAATCGCAACCGAGTATTCAATCTCGGCTACTACACCTGGGTGGAGCAGCAGGGGATATCAATTCCGGACTTCGAGAGACGGCGAAGCCAGGACTTCTGGGACGGGCTTCGACCACTGACGGACACCTGGGATGCAATGATCAAAGACTTCAATGCGTGAGCTCGGTCGAGGGCCGGTCCGCCCAGCGCTGAGACTCGAATGAATCCCTATCTGAAGTACCGCACCCGGCTTGATAGCTACCGATACGCGCTCGACAACGGATTGAGTGATGCCTGGTTCGTCGAGCAGGTTCAGAAGTTGGACGCTGCGGTGGCCGGAGTCGAAGGCCACGGCTTTGAAGAGACGCCGATCGTCGACGGCTCCCCGGTTGCCCGAGCTGCCGGACTTGATGTCGAGCTCTTCATCAAGGCGGAACCCCACAATGTCGGAGGGTCACACAAGGCTCGCCATCTGTTCGGGGTTGCCCTGCACCAGTTGACTCAGGAGGCGCTAGGGGCCGAACCCCAAGAAAACCTTGCGATCGCCTCATGCGGGAATGCGGCTCTGGGGGCTGCAGTCATCGCCGCGGCGATGAAACGGAACCTGGAGGTGTTTGTTCCGGTTTGGGCCGACGAGTCTGTCATCACAAGATTGGACGAGTTGGGAGCATCGATCAATCGATGTGAGCGACGGCCCGGCGAGTCGGGCGATCCTTGCTACCACCGATTCACCGAGGCGGTCGAGGGAGGTGCTGGACCCTTCAGCGTGCAAGGAACCGATACGCCGACGACCTTCGATGGCGGCCGCACACTTGGGTGGGAGCTGGCCGATCAGGTGCCCGATCTCGACGCGATCTACGTCCAAGTCGGCGGGGGCGCGTTGGCGACTGCGGTTTCAATGGCCCTGCCCGACGTGAGGCTTCATCCGGTCCAGGCCGAAGGGGCCGCACCGCTCCGACGGGCGTGGGAAGCGATGTCCCCCGACTTTGACTTCGACAAGGCCGAAGCTCACCCAGACGAGTACATGACACCGTGGGAGAACCCGACCAGCTTGGCCACCGGGATTCTCGACGACATCACCTACGACTGGATACCGCTGCTCAAACAGACCCGAGCCACCGGAGGGGAACCGATCGTTGCTCCCGAGGACTTGATCGTGACGGCCTACGAGATGGCCCACCGCTACACCGACGTGCCCGTGTGTGTCACGGGAACAGCCGGGTTGGCCGGACTTCTCCACCGGCCACCGGACCGTCGGGAGCGGGTGGCCGTCCTTTTCACAGGATTGGATCGCCAGTGAGCCTGACCGAATACTCCGTAGCAGGCCACGGCGGCTCGATTCACGTGCGCCGATGGGAGCCGACCGAGACTCCCGAAGCGATCATTCTGATCCTTCATGGCTACGCCGAATACGGCGGACGGTACCGCCACGTTGCCGAACACTTCGTCTCTCGGGGTTGGGCAGTGGTCGCTCCCGATCACGTCGGTCATGGTCTGAGCGAGGGCGAGCGCGCACTCATCACCGATTTCGGCCTTGTGGTCGATGACCTCGGTGCCGTCGTCGACTCGACTGAGCAACACTTCGGGGACCTTCCGATGATCATGATCGGCCACAGCATGGGTGGTCTCCTCACCGCCCGATTCGTGCAGCGCTGGCCGAAACGGCTTGCAGGCGCAGCCTTCTTGGGAGCGGTACTGGGTGACTGGAAGTGGGCCCGCGAGGTCCTTGCGTTTCCTGAACTTCCCGAAGAGGACAGCGACCCGATGGGAATGTCGCGTGATGTAGAGGTTTGTCGCGCCTACGACGCCGACCCTCTGGTCTATCGAGGGCTGTACAAGCGACCCCTCCTGGAGTCCGAGGTCGTCGCTCTCGACCAGTTTCGAGCTGAGATCGATCGGATCGACATTCCCGTCGCATTCTTCCATGGTGACGCCGACCCGTTCGTGCCCTACGTCGATTCACTTCACGCGGTGCTCGACATGCCCTCACTCGACAAGCGAATCAAGCTGTATCCGGGGGCCAAGCACGAGCTGGTGAACGAAACCAATAGGGAAGAAGTGATCCGCGACCTGAGTCATTGGGTTGAAGGTGTGCTGCACTAGTACGCATGGCTGCAACGTTTGAAACCCACCCGGTTCAGCGGGCGGGTCGTTCGATCTCAGCGATTCTGCGCCCGGCGACTGTTGACGAAGCGGTGCAGCTACTGGCACATGACTCCACGCGAAGACCGTTGGCAGGTGGGAGTGACATACTGCTCGAACTCCACCGAGGCGGTCCCGGGTCTCCTGTCGAGCTGATCGACCTCACCGCCATCGAGGGTTTCGACCGGATCGAGGAAGCCGACAACACACTGAGGCTGGGAGGAGGCGTCCGGCACGGACAAGTGGTTTCGGACCGGCGATTCATCGAACGCGCCACTCCTCTCGCTCAGGCCTGTTTCGAGATCGGCTCTCCTCAACTGCGGAACCGAGCGACGATCGCCGGGAACCTGGTAACCGCGAGCCCGGCGAACGATTCGCTCTCGGCCTTGATCGCACTGGGAGCGCGGCTACAGCTGTCCCGATGGAACGGCAGCGAAGTTGTGCGGCGCTGGGTTGATGTCGATCGCTTCTTCACCGGCTTCCGGACGACCGTACTGGCCGACGACGAGCTGATCACCGAGATCGAGGTGCCAACCCTGGGTGAGGGCATGCGGGGTCTCTGGGTCAAGGTGGGAAACAGAAGAGCCCAAGCGATCTCGGTTGTCCACGCGGGGTTTGTTGTGCGCTTCGAAGATGGCCGAGTGCGCGACGGACGGATGGCATTCGGCAGCGTTGCTCCGGTGGTGAAGCTTGCTGAGGCGGGTACGGCACTCCTCGCCGATGCGACCCTCGATGACGGGTCGATCGCGGAGATCGCCAGATCGGTGATGGATGAGTTCACACCGATCGACGATGTCCGGGCAACGGCCGACTACCGGAAGCAAGTGTTGGGAACGCTGGTGCAGCGTGCGTTGACGGCATTGCGCGACGGCACCCATCGAGACCGGTGGCCGGCAGATTCGCCACGGCTGGCGTCATCTGAAACCTCGAGAAGACCAGCCCCGGGCCCTTCGGTGATCGACAACGCAACCGCGATCTCGGCCACGGTCAACGGCAAGCTCGTTTCCGCGGACGGCGCCGCCTCAGCTTCACTGCTGGACTGGCTCCGCGATCGAGGGTCGCTTGAAGGCACCAAGGAGGGTTGCGCCGAAGGTGAGTGCGGAGCTTGCACAGTTCAACTGGACGGGGCCGCGGTGATGAGTTGCATCGTGCAAGCGGCCCAGGCCGATGGTGCGGACATCACGACCGTCGAGGGTCTTGCCACCGATGATGAGTTGCACCCGATCCAGCAGGCGTTCATCGATGAGTTCGCGGTGCAGTGCGGCTTCTGTATTCCCGGATTTCTTGTTGCCGGAGCGGCGCTTCTCGACGAGTTTGAGGAGCCCGATGAGGAGCAGATACGCCTCGGGCTCAGCGGAAATCTGTGCCGATGTACCGGGTACTACCCCATGGTGTCCGCCGTCAAGCTCGCAGCACAGGACAATGGAGGGGACCCCGCATGAGTACTTCACGTGTGAGCGGTGTGGGCTTCGATGGAGCCCGGTTCGACGCCGAGGCGAAGGTGACCGGGGAAGCCCGCTATCCCGCCGACGCGGTGCCGGCCGATGCTCTCCACGCGATTGCTGTGTTCAGCAACGAACCCCATGCGCGCATGACAGCTATGTCAACCGAAGAGGCGGAGGCGGTCGATGGGGTTGTCGTCGTCCTCACCGCAGAGGATGTCCCGGTGAATGAATATGGGCTGACCAAAACCGATCAGCCGGTTCTGGTGGGGCTCAACGATACGGGCCGATCTGAAGTGCCCAGTGACGTGAGCCGGTGGGAGGCCGATCATGTGGCGGTGATCGTCGCAGAAACGGTCGAAGCTGCCAGAGAGGCCGCAGCCCGCCTGGCGATCGAATGGGAACAGCTGCCGCTGGTCGAGACCGTCGAGGCGGCACGAGCAGATGACGTGCTGCTACACCCGAACGAAGGCTCCAACGTCTACAACCCTCTGCGAATTCGCAAAGGCGACATCGATTCTGGATGGGCGCAGGCCGACGTGGTGATCGAGGACACCTATGAACTTCCTCACCAGGAACACGCCTTCCTTCAGGTCGAGTCGGCAACCGCGTGGATC
>JBLYYW010000105.1:0-4096 GCA_048550155.1 Acidimicrobiales bacterium
AAGGAACCCCTTCGTCAATGATGGGAGGGTGTCGGCCAGTTGGGCTCGGCGTTGGACCCTTCGGGCCTCAGCGGTGGAGTGTCGGCCGACGCCGGTGTACACGTCCTCGGCTGACAGGCCGCCTAGTTCGCTCAACCGTGCTGCGGCGGTGGTGCCGATTCCTTCGAGGCGGCGGATCACCCGCTCGTTCACACGAACCAGATCGATCACCTCGGACTCGGACAACCCGGCAACCTGGGTCTGATCCAGGCGGTTTGCGTGCTCGCGCAGGCACACCGAAACCGACACCTCGTTACCGGTAGTGGGAGCGGTGAACCTCATACCTTCATCATGACGAAGGGGTGTGACACCGCTTCTCGTCGGCATGTGCGAGGACGCCTCCAAATGCTCCGTTGCGCTTGCGACGCTTTGACCAGCCGGATTAGGTTGACCCTCATCGGCGGGGGCAAGGGCGTATAGCGACAAGTGTTGCCTCCTAGGCAAATGGAGCAGCAATGAGCGATTCCCTATCCGGCCCCTCTCGAAATACGCACAGCGGACGGCGCAGACTTCCTTTCCTGGTGGCACTCGCTCTGGTCGCCGGGGTTGCGGCCACAGTCGCGCCGGCGGCGGCAGCAAAGGGTCCCAGGCATGCCGAAGAAAAACCCGTCTACGAGCTCCGGCTGGATCGGCCCGACACACCGAACCCGTACCAGTCGTTCCTCCCGAACGCCCAGGGTGCCGACTACGCCGGCTGGAACCTCTACTTGAACGCAGCCGGGAAGACCCGGGCCAGTAGGGAGGCTCCGGGCGCACCACGCAGCGGTCTCAAAGTCATCGAACAAGAGCCTCTGGGTGAGTCCACCAACGACACCCAGGCTGACGCCGAATTCATACGAAGGTTCGGGACCGCGCCGGGGAATCGCCCGGCCGCATCAATCGTCGGTACTGCGCCCGATCCAGGACGGATCCCATCGGAGTTCGAGTTCGCCGAGCCCGACGGTGCGTTGGGTCTCGCGACCGAAGTCATACTCGGCAATGGCGACACCGCAACTGGCAGCGGTGTGGTCGGTGACGAAGCCACACCGCCGGACTTCGACTTCTTCAAGATCCCCGGACTTCTCGCTGGGCAGACGCTGGTCGTCGATATCGATACACCCGACCCAGGAGCCGGTCTCGACTCTTTTGTGGCGGTTTGGAACCCCGACCTCGACCCGTTCGAGATCGACGCCAACGACGACGATGGGTCGAGTACGGATAGCTTCCTCGCCTTCACCGTCCCAGTAGACGGTGACTACTTCGTTTCCGTCGGAGCCTTCGGTGCATTCGTCCCGGTTGACCCCACGAACCCGGCAAGCCCGAGCGTGACCGGCGAGACCGGCAGCGAGGGTGAGTACGCCATCAACCTCTCCTTGGTGGAATTCTCGACCGACTTCTACAGTTTCGACCTTCAAGCTGGCGACATCGTCGGAGCCACCGTCGTGGGTGCTGGAGTCCGTCTCGAGCTGTTCAACGAAGCCGCTACCTTACTCATCGGCTCCTCTCAGGACATCACGTTCATCCATCCACCCGTTTCCCCTCTGCCGGGTGGGGGTAATGCGTCGGCTTCCTATGTCGTGGAAGCCGACGGCCGATACGCCTTATCGGTGGGTGCTCTTGGCAACTACGCAGTCGATCTTCGCGTCTTCCGACCTGCCAAGGAGCGAAGCGGCACTGCGACTCAGACGCTCTTCATCGACTTCGACGGGGCATCCATCGATCCCGGGATCTTCCAGGGTGGTGAATTCGGCTTCGAGGTCGAACTGTCGCCGCTGGTCGACTTCCTACCGGCGTGGGGTCTCACCGCCGCCGACGAGGACGCCGTCATCGACGCAATCCTCGCAGCGATCGAGGACAACTTGTCCCACGACATCCGAGTGAGGGGCAACAACGGTGACCGGGATGACGGTGACGGACCGAACGCCTTCGACATCGAGATCCTCAACAGCCGAGACCACGCCGACCCGTGGGGCGATCGATTCGTCAGCCGCCTGATCGTCGGTGGAACCATTGATCAACTGCAGATCCCGACGATCGGAATCGCACAGTCGATCGACGTCGGCGACTTCGAGAGCGAAGAGTCAGCTGTCACCTTGCTGGACCTTCTGGCTGGCGTGGGACCCTTCCCGGCGCCCGATGTAGATCTCAACAACTTCCCCCGGGATCCGAGCGCATCGATCATCGACCTGATCGGCGTTACTGTCGGAAACATCACCGCCCATGAAGGTGGTCACTTCTTCTCCAACTGGCACACCGATCAGTTCAATGACAACCCGAGCATCCAGGATCAAGGTGGCAACCTGCCTGGCTTCATCGGAGTCGGCGACGACGGGATCTTCGGAACTGCCGATGACATCGACGTGGACTTCGGCAAGGACGTCTTTGTCCCCAACGAAGGCTTCTCCGGACTGGAGGACACACTCCAGACCATCAGCTTCGGCCTGTCCACCGGTAACGGGCGGGGAGGTCGCTGACCGGCAGCCAGCAACATCGGCCTGAGTGACGAAGGACGAACCAGCGTCACTCGGGTGCCATGAGTTCAGCGCGCGTCGTCGAACCGCAGCTCCACGGTTGGTCCAGCTTCGACCAACCGATCGACGGTTGTCTGCTGCCGCAGCGGCGATGTCTTCAGTCGGAGATCTGGACGTTTGATCATGAATCACGGACAATGAGGTATTCACTGTCCGATTCGATGTCGTCATCGTGGAGTCATGACTACTCACGCACCAACCAAGACCACCACATTTGCCTCGCCTCAATTGCAGCGCAAGATCCTGAAGACGATCGCGAGGAAGACCTTCTGCACCATCGCCACCACCTCGCCCGCCGGCCGATCCCACAGCGCGGGCGTGGTCTACGAATCTGTGGATGGAACGCTATGGGTGCATTCGCTGCGCACCAGCCGGAAGGTTCGCAGCATCGCCGCCAACCCGCATGTCGGGGTGTGCATCCCGTATCGGCGTCTGCCGGTCGGCCCGCCTTTCACCATTCACTTCCAGGCCACAGCTGAGATCGTCGAAATGGATGATCCTGAGGTGCTGCAGCTCCTCGGTCAAGGGCGGCTGAAGGCTATTTCAGGCCATGGTGCTCTCGACCTGCCAGAGGGTTGTTTCATCGCGATCCGTCCTCACGGGAACATTCACAGCTACGGCCCGGGGGCTCGAACTGTCGAACTCATTCGCGATCCTCTCAACAGCGGTGCCAGTAGCTTCCGTTTCGAAGAAGAGGGTGCACGATGACTCCCCGGGCGCTCTTCGTGATCGCTGCCATCGTGGTCGCCGGACTGATGGCGGGCCTCCTGTTCGGCTGGCTGGTGTCGGTCATACCGGGCACCTCGCGAGTCGACGACCGCACCTATGTGCAAACGATGCAGCGCATCAACGTGGCCATCATCAACCCGGCCTTTGTGATTCCGTTCATGCTGACGCCGCTGTTCCTGGCCGGGGCGGCCATGCTCGAATACCGGGTTGGCAATCAACGCCGGGGGACAGCACTTGGAGCTGGTGCCGCCGTCTACGTTCTCGGCGTACTAGGGGTGACGGTGGGAGGCAATGTACCGCTCAACAATGCGTTGGACGTCTTCGACCTGGCCGGAGCGACCGAGAAATCTTTGGCAGTTCGACGCCACAGTTACGAAGGTCCGTGGAACCGTTGGCATGGCCTGCGAACGGCTGCATCCATAATTGCATTCGCACTGGCAACCTCAGCGCTGCTGATCGTCGAAGCCGAATAGAGGAGACAAGATGAGTTCACCGTCCACCACGACTCTGGATGCTCTGCCTGCAGACGCAGTCGCCGCAGTCGGCATCGATGCCGTGCCCGAACACGCAGACCCTCTGGCCGAGGCGCTTCACTACCTGCGGATGGATGGCATGTTCTACTGCCGCTCCGAGCTCACCGCCCCGTGGGGCATCGAACTCCCACCGATGCCGGATTGCCTGTGGTTTCACGTGGTCGCCAGCGGCCGATGCACCCTGGTCGATGCCGATGGCAACAGCTACGAACTGCAACAGGGCGACATCGCGGTGCTGCCGCACGGTGGGGGACACCGAGCTTTCGATAGTCCGGACTCGTCGAC